>DASRBR010000183.1:0-4540 GCA_035653495.1 Verrucomicrobiia bacterium | reverse complement strand
ATGTGAAAATGGGTGGTGATGAGGTAGTCAATTTTTTTCAGGCCGGCGAGCTTGGTGGCCGTCTCATAAATCCGTTGCGAATCGCGCCCGCCGGGCCATCCAGCGTCAATCAACACCGACTCATTCTGCGGCGTGACGATGAGCGTTGCCGCGCCGCCTTCGACATCCACCCAATAAATGTCGAGTGTCTTATCCGCGAGGCCTGCGTGTGCCGCAAGCGGCAGCAGCAATCCAACGAGGATTGAAATCAAACGGTTCGCTTTCATGCACCGGAGGAAAACAACCATCCGTTACACGGTCAGGCGTTTTGGCGCAAGCCGGAACTGAAAGAAGAAATGGAGCAATGGGATTTTGGAGTGTTGCGCAAAATTCATTTGCCCATCACTCAACCACTGCAATACTGCAACGTTTGCGCCTAATTTCGTTCGACGCTCAGACGCGGTTTGGTTGAGATCGGCAGGTTCGAGCGGGAACGTCTGGCAACGCGCGGCTTCGCGGTCGCAGCTTTTTTGACCGTCGCAGGTTTTGCAACCAACTCGGCAGTTTGCGCCTTGCGCTCGGCGATCAGTTGCGTTTCGGCTTGCAGCCAGTGCTCCAGCGCCTTGCCTTCGGGCCGTCCATCTGCTTCGTAAATCTGGCGCGCGCACGCCGCAATTTCCTCATGGGTCGGTGGTTGGCAGGAATTCAATGATTTCGACATGGTTGTCTCTTTCATAAAGTGATGGTGGCAAGGACGAATAATCTATTTGCACTATTTAGACGGCCCTTTGCCGAAAATGTTCAAAGTCGAAAACAATTTGCGTTTTCCCATGTTAGGCGGGACTTTCCCCATGGCATTAGACTCCTGAAACGGGAAGTTGCTTGGGGGAAAAAGGAAATGCATGAAACCGACTGAGTGGACCGCGTCATGGCCGGCGCAGCATGCGGAACGAACGCATCCGTTGCTGCTTTTTGTTAGAAACTTTATCAAACATCCCAAAATGCTCGGCTCGCCGATACCCAGTTCTCCTGCGCTGACCAATCGTCTGCTCAAGCATGTCCCATGGGCGCAAGCCCGCCTTCTCGTCGAATACGGCCCGGGTGTGGGCAGCCTGACCACCGAGATCTTGCGCCGCATGTCGCCGGAAGCCACGTTGATCGCCATCGAGATGAACGGCGATTTCGTCGAATACCTGCGCAGCACGGTGAATGATTCCCGACTGCATCTCGTTCATGGCTCCGCGGCAGAAGCGGGCGCGCTGTTGCGGCGATTGCATTTGGGTGAGGCAGATTGCGTCATTTCCGGGATTCCCTTCAGCACGATGCCCCGTTCCTTGCGCGAGGACATCCTCCGCGTCACGCACGCGGCTTTGCGGCCTGAAGGCAGATTTCTCGTCTATCAATATTCGCAACGCATCGTGCCGAGCCTGAAGGAAATCTTTGGCCATGTGCGTCGCGATTTGTTGCAGGCGAAATTGATCCCGATGTGGCTTTTTCAATGCTCGAGGTGAAACTCTCATTTCCCCGCGCTCCAGCCGCCGTCAATCATGAAACACACGCCGGTCACGCTCGCGGCTTCATCGCTCGCAAGATAAAGCACCGCGCCGGCAATCTCATCGGGTCGCAGCATCCGCCCGGTCAATTGCGTGGCTGACATTTCGCGATACGCTTTTTCAGGATCTGGATATTCCGCGAGCCGCGCCTTCACGAAAGGCGTTTCCACGCGACCAGGACAAATGCAATTCACGCGGATTCCCTGGTGCGAATGGTCCAAAGCCATCGTCTTCGTCAAACCCACTACCGCAAATTTAGTCGTGCAATACGCCACGCGGTCGCGGATACCAACTACGCCCCCAATGGACGCGAGATTGATGATCGCCCCGCTTTTGCGCTCGACCATGCCAGGCAGGAAAACCTTGCTCATCGCGTACACGCCGCGCACGTTCACGGCGTAAAGCCGGTCCAGGTCCGCTACCGTGCTTTGCAAAAGCGTGCCGACGCATCCGATGCCGGCGTTGTTCACCAGCACGTCCAGATGCCCGTGCGACTGCAAAACTTTTTTTGCGACGTTCTCGCAATCCGTTTCCTTGCTGACATCGAGCCGGATGAATTCAGCCTTGCCTCCTGCCTTTCGGATTTTTTGCGCGACCGAACTGCCGGATTCCTCGTTGATGTCTGCGACGATGCTCAACGCGCCTGACTGCGCAAAGGTTTCGGCGATGGATTCACCGATGCCAGAACCTGCGCCGGTGATGAGTGTGATTTTGTTGGTGAGTTTGAACATAAAATCAATCCAGGGTCATATTGACGCGGTCCGCGCCTTTGCTTGCGCCGCCAAGCGGCTTGGGCGCGGTGATGAACAGCCGGTCAGCGGTAATTTTGCCACCCCGCAACAAATAAGCCTGCACTTGCGCCGCGCGCTGTTTCATCAATTCACGCAAATCGTCATCGCTCACTTCGATTTTTTTCACAAGCTGGGCTTCCATGTCGGCAAGTTCCGCTTCCGCGCGCGACAGCGGTTTGGCGGGTTTGACGCTGCCGGTTGAGGACTTTGGCAAATCGGGAACTTTTGTCAAAACCGCGGATTGCATCAACAACGCCGCGCCATGTTCGGTATCAGTCGATTTTAAGAATGCACGTCCCATGTCCGCTTGGATCGCCGCGGCCAATTGTTGCGGCGACAAATTGTTGGTGGCCGGCGGCGTGGGTTGATATTTGCCGATCATCAGTTTGTAATCTTTTCTAATCAGCCGCGCGCGTTCTTTGGGCTCAAGTTGCACCTGATCAAGCGCGACGGCTGGCTTGCCGGAATCCGTGAGTTGCCTTACCCACAAAGATTTGATTTGCTGCTCAAGCTTCATCTGCGCCAGAACTGGGCGGTCAACCTCCGGCTCGACCGAGCCATCGAGTTCCATAGTCAATTCGGGCCGCGCATAAAGAGCCTTGATGAGCGTGTTCAGCTTGTTCGTTTCCGCGTCAGGAATCGTGGCTTTGCCCGGCTCGAATGCGACATAGCTCAATTCCTCGCCTCCGCCGAACATCGCGCCGAGCAACGAAAACGGCGATGCCGCCGCCTTCTCCATCAGGTTTACCACCACATGCCAGATGATGGGCCCATACTTGAATTGGGGATCGTCAATGCGCCCGGTCACCGGCACATTCAATGCAATGCGTCCATTGCGATCTTTCAATAATGCGATGGCCAGCTTCACCGGCAAATGCGTCGCATCGGGGCTGTTGTTTTTTGGGCCGAGGGTCAGTTGATCCACATAAAAACCGTTCTCGGCTTTAAGCGCGTTTTTCTGCACGAGATAATGCACCGCGAACGAAAGCTTTCCTTTTTGCAATGGCCGCCCGGCATATTTTTCCATGTAGGGAGTGAACGCAGTCAATTCCGTATTCGTGAACGTCACCACGACATCGGCAAAAACATCCTTGCTGAGCGGATTGAGCTTGCCAGTGATGCCAAAAGGCGAGCGCGCGTCCACCTTCCCATTCACAGCCACGGTGGCGGTGGAATTCTCCTGTGACGAAAGCCCTTTGATGCTCCCGCTAAATTCCTGCACGTCAAACGTGCAGTGCGGCTCGATGGACAGGTCGGCCAAATGGATGGAGGCATTTTGAAACAACAACGCGCCCAGCGAAATATCTGGCAGCAGCATCGAAGAGGCCACAGGCGCTTTGCCTAATTTTGCAGATGCGAGTGCCGCATTTGTTTTTGCAGCGATTTGTTCGCGCAAAATGGTTTGCAGATTCACGCGCCGGTCTGGGCCGACGGCGAGGCTCGTGTTCAAAGCGCCGGAGAATTTCACCTGGTCCACGTGGAACTTGTCCGGCCTCAATTGCACATTGATGCCGTCCACGGTCAACGCATCCCATTTGGCAAAATCCTTGAACAAGACGTCATCGACAGTATCGAAATTCGTGATGGCCATCTCGCCGGCAAAACTCAAGAGCGGAGCGTTCGTTTCCGACGCACCGTAGCGCGCGCGCCCATGCAGGTTCAGCCCTCCGCCCGTAATGGCAAGTTTGATCTGCTCGTGCACATACGGCTGGGTGGCCCGCAAATCCACATTGGTCAACGCGAGTTGCAAATCAGCCGAGGGTGGCATCAGTGTCGCCGACCCGTTCACGCCGATGAACCCGTTCTCTTGAAAACGGAACGATGCCGCAAGGGTCACCGGCGCGTTGCTTGCATTGGAAACACCTTTCATATTGAACGCGAGTTGGTCGATCATGAACGACGCGGTCTGCTCCGGCTTTTTGTCCTCGGCCTTGATGGTGTAATTGTCGAACGCGATCTCATCGATTTTCGCTGTCAAGGGTGGAAGGGGCGATTTCGCGGAAGTCCCAGCTTTTGCAGCAGGAAGATTGAGCAAAGAAAGCAAATTGATACTGCCATTGTGTTCCTGACGCACCAGAACATAACCGCGGGTGGACTGGATCAAACCCACGCGCACATTCATGCGCGCGGCATTGGCTTCGGTATCGGTCACTGAGAGGGAGGGAATGGTGAGCACGATTTCCCCCGTGTCAGGCGATTTGAGTTGGAAATTGTTCA
>DASRBR010000182.1:0-4202 GCA_035653495.1 Verrucomicrobiia bacterium | reverse complement strand
ATTGTTGACTGTCCTTGCGTTGGATGAGTTGAACTTTGGTGGGATAGCCCATAGGGATAAATACTAGTCATATAACTAGATATAACAAGCAAAAAAATAAGCCTCGCCTTAGGCCTAACTAGTCAGGGCCAAACTCCAGGCCAGACACGAAGTGTCTGGTTTAATGCAAAAAATTTTCGTCCTGAAGGGACGATGGAGGGATTTGCACCCCATTCGTATTCAAATGGTTTCCACCGTCCTTTCAGGACGGACCGGTGGTTTGACGCATTACCAGCCACGTTGTAGCTGGCTAATTTCCATTGTCCCTTTCGGGACAAAGAATGCCGCATCTACAAGCATCGGGTGCATGGGATTTCAAGCACTACTTCCGCATTGCGGAAACATCGAACATCCAATCCCGGCAAAAGTCGGGAAACATCGAACGCCCAATATATGGGAAGCAGGAACATTCGATGTTCGGCGTTGGATGTTGGATGTTGGATGTTGGATGTTCGATGTTCGATGTTCGATGTTCGATGTTTTCCTGCCAATCGCCATTCTCCATCCTCCATCCTCTATCCTCGCGTTCTTGGTGCCTTCAATCCCCGTCGTACCAGCCCGAATTGCAGGAGCGGGAGGGGAACATGCAAAGGGCGACCGCCCAGCCTGGATCGCGCCCATGGTCCTGGAAACAGACGTTTTGATGATGCCAATGAGGAAAACCGCGCTGCAACGCCAGCGCAACGCGCTTCACGTTCCGTTCGTCGCGGATGCCGCAAATCTCCAGCCCGTAATCTTCATGAAGGATGTCAATCGAGCTGTATTCGCCGAACCAGTCGCAGCCTTCCTCGGAGAGCAATTCGGACGCCAACGCTCTTGCCGCGAACAATTCCGGATAAAAATCGAATTCCTCGCCCACTTGCCCCTGGCGTTCGAAAACCCGCACATTCGCGCCTTGCGAACGATAATGCGCGACGATACGGGCCAGGATGCGTTCGCGGGCGAGGCGTGGAAATTCCTGCGGGTGACGATACCAATTAAAAAAGTAATGGATGCGTTGCGAGGAGGGAACATCAACGAGCACCATCTCGCCCTCGTCCTCGAACACGGGGAATGTGTATTCGCGATTGCCTTCGCGATAAAGGACGCGGCCTGGCCCGGGACTTTCGACTGAATAAGTCCATCTCTTCGTCAAAGCTGCAATCAAGTTCATGCGCTCAACAACTTCCGCGGTCGGAACTGACGCTGCATTTTTTTATCACAAAAGTTTGGGATTGGAAAGTACGATTGCGTTGGGAATGCATTTTTTTGGCCAAAGAGAAAACTTGCCGTCGTCATTTTCACTCGATAACTTTCGCTTCAATTGGAGCGTTCCTATGCGTTTAAGCACTGTTGTCCTAATCGTTATCAGACTTTTCAGCGTACAGTGGTTTGTGGCTGTGCTTGCTAACTTCGTGAGCGTTTTACCATGGGGAACTCATATCCCGCTCTTGACATACGCTCAGGCCTTGGTCCTGCCTGTTTTCGCGGTGATTGCCTGGTTGATCGCACCACGTTTGTCGCTTTTTATCGTAGGAAAGGAAGAATCCACAATACCAACGACCGGACTGACACTCGTTGACTTGTACGCATTCGCCTTCGTGTTTCTTGGGTTATATTTTGCGCTAGGTTCATTGGGGAACGTTGCCAATTGGCTGTGGTATTCATTTGTGATAGCAGCGCACTATGATTTTATCCCCGAAAGAAGCCATTCGCTATATGAACTTTTCAAACCGCTTGTTACGTTTGTGGCTGGATTGATCTGTTTGTTCTCTGGAAATCGGTGGGCGCATAAACTGGCAATCAGGCCGCAGCAACAAGGTCAGGTTTTCTGAATTCTCTGAAAGTTATGCCTGCCGACAAGAATGTCGGCGATACGGCAGGCAAGAATGCCTGCGCTACAATTTTAAAGGACGCGGCCCTTTTTGATGTTTGCTGTTTGGATGTTCTCTGGTGCTTGGCGCTTGGATTTTGGTGCTTTTTTATAATTACTCTTCCGGCGCGAAGCCACGTCGCACGGTGTTCTCGGTCACGACGCGCGGCAAAAGGAAATGCAGCAGGTAATCGCGTCCGCCCGCTTTCGTTCCGCCGCCGGACATCTTGAATCCGCCGAACGGATGCCGCGCCACGATCGCGCCGGTGATGCCACGGTTGATGTAGAGATTGCCCACCAGAAATTCGTTGCGCACCCGCTCGATGTTTCCCGGACTGCGCGAGAAAAACCCGCCCGTCAGCGCGAATTGGCTGTCATTCGCCCAGGCAATCGCCTCGTCCAGGTCCCTGGCCTTGAGCACGCACAAGACCGGCCCGAAAATCTCCTCCTGCGCGACGCGCGCCTCGGGCGAAACATGCGTGAAAATCGTCGGCGGAATGAAATATCCTTCGCCCGCCGGGACCTTCCCTTCAAACGCGACCTTCCCTTCGGCTTTGCCGATTGCGATGTAGCGCAGGATTCGTTGATAGGCGGACTTGTCAATCACTGGCCCGATCGCTGTGCTGGGATTTTCCGGAAGCCCAACCTCCAAATCCGCCGCCGCCGCGAGCAATCGTTCCATCACGCGGTCATAATTGGCCTCCAACAAAATCAACCGCGACAGCGCGGAACACTTCTGCCCTTGATAACCGAAGGCCGAATGCAGCACGGCGGGGATGGCCTCGTCCAAATCGGCATCGGCGTCGATGATGAGCGCGTTCTTGCCGCCCATTTCGCAAACGACGTGTTTCAATTGAGTTTGGGTCGGCTTGGTGTGTCCTGCCGCTTCGTAAATTTTCAAGCCGACTTCGCGCGAACCGGTGAAGGCGATCAAATTCACCTGCGGATGCTCCACCAGGTATGCGCCGACCGTTTCGCCGGGGCCGGGCAGGAAATTGACCGTTCCGGGCGGCGCTCCGGCGCGGCGCAAAATATCCATGAACCGCCAGCCGGTCACGGACGATTGCTCGGAGGGTTTCATGATGACGGTGTTGCCCGCAACCAAAGCGGCAGTTGTCATTCCGCAAAGAATCGCCAGCGGAAAATTCCACGGCGCAATCACCACGGCAACGCCGCGGGGGATGTATTGATTCACGCTGATTTCGCCGGGGATTGCGTAACGATGGGTCGCGATGCGCCGCATTTCGTGCGCGTAGAAATTGCAAAAATCAATCGCCTCGGCGACATCGCCGTCGCTTTCGATCCAGTTCTTGCCAGTCTCGAAAACTTCCAGCGCCATCAATTGAAAACGTTCCTGGCGCATCAATTCCGCGGCGCGTTCGAGCACGCGGGCGCGTTCTTCAACCGGCGCGCGGCTCCAGGAACGGAACGCAGCCGTCGCGCTGTCCAACGCGGCGTCCGCATCGGCGCCCGTTCCTTGAGCGACGCGCCCGACAATCTCATCAGGTCGCGCCGGATTGATGGAAGAGATTTCCTTGTCGGTCCACGATTCGCGTCCGCCGATGATGAGCGGGTATTTGCCGCCGAGCCGTTGTTTCATCTCCACCAATGCGTCCTGCATCTGCTGGCGATTGGCTTCCACGGTGAAATCCGTGGGCGGCTCGTTCTTGAAATAAAGCTCGTTCATGGTTCCTTCGTGATGATTGTGGCCGTCGGAATGGCCGTCTTTTGAAAAGTCAATTCGCGCTCCGTCTTGCTGTCCATCGCCCGCGGCAACTTGAGCCGGGTCGCGCAACAATTGCTGCGGCGTGAGGCCCTCGGCAAAAGTTGCGCGGAGAAAACCTTCGTTCGACGTGTTTTCCAAAAGCCTTCGCACCAGGTAGCTCATGCCCGGCAAAACTTCGCCGACCGGACAATAATCGCGCACGCGACAGCCCATCTTCACGAGCGCGGATTTGATCGGCTCGGCCATGCCATGGAGCATTTGAAATTCATAACTGGCCTGCGAACGGCCCAAATGTTCGGCGTGGATCATGCATGCGGCGATGCTGCGAACGCTGTGCGTCCCAAAGGCGCAGTTGATGTAACGGTCGTTTTCCAGCATGCGCTGCGCCAGGCGTTCGTAATTGGCGTCCGTTTCAGCCTTGCGCTGAAAAACTGGAATCGGCCATTCGCGTTGTTGAGCCAGCACGGTTTCGTAGTCCCAATAAGCGCCCTTGATGAGCCGGATGGTGATGCGCCTTTCGCGTGTCTTCGCCCAATCGAGCAACCCTTCCAGATCGCGGTCGGCATCGCGCAGATATGCTTGCAA
>DASRBR010000181.1:0-5503 GCA_035653495.1 Verrucomicrobiia bacterium | reverse complement strand
ATCAACAAGATGGCCGGATAAACCATCGCCGTGGTCACCTTGGAAAGTAGTTCCTTCTCCCGCGCTTGAAAATCTGCGATTTGGCCCAAGACCACATCAAGGAATCCGCCCGTTTCGCCCGCCTCGACCATGGCAGTATAGACGCGAGGAAATGTGTCCGGCGAGCGACCCATGGCATCGGCCAGCGATACGCCGTCAATCACTGCCGCATGAACATCCTTCCACTTCGCGGCGGCTGCAGGCGATGCCGTTTCCTTGCACAAAATCACCAGCGCGCGACTGAGCGGCACGCCTGCCGCAAGCAGGCTGGAAAGCAGCCGCGTGAAATTCTCCAGCATCTTGGGCGTGACCTTCCTTGATTGAAAACTGAATCCATTTTGCGCGGTGCCTTCCGCCGCGGCGGCAAGCGGAGGAGCGCCGTTGCCGTTCTTGCTGGGTTTGCCGGCGGCTTTCTCGGCGAGGCTGATGGGTTTGAGACCGCGTTCCTCCATCTGGCGAAACGCCTCCTGACGGCCCCCGGCTTCCAGTTCGCCCTCGGCAGTTTTTCCGTCGATCTGGAGCGCTTTATAACGATACAAGGCCATTGCGTTTGTCGGTTGATTGTTCTTCGACGGTGGCCTTGATTTCGTCGCGCGCGTTTGCGCCGAGGGTTTGGTCCTTGGTCGCGCGCATCACTTCCTCCGGCGTGGTGATGCCCTGGCGTACCAAGCGCCAGCCATCATCGCTCAACGAGCGAAGTCCATTGCGCAACGCTGCTTCGCGGATTTCTCCGCTGGAACAGTTCTTCAAAACCCTTTCCTGTATCTCCGCGTTCATGTCCATCCACTCGAAAATCCCATGTCGCCCGTGATAACCGGTGTTGCGGCAGGCGCGGCAACCGACTGCTTTATAGACTTTCAAATCGCGCGGAAAACCAAGTTGCTCCTTGATGGCAGCCGTCGTGGGCGAGCTGTCCTCGGCCTTGCATTCCTTGCACAACACGCGCACGAGACGTTGCGCCAGCACCGCTTCCAACGAAGATGCAACGAGGTAAGGCTCTACCTTCATGTCCACGAGACGCGTGACCGCGCCGGGGGCGTCGTTGGTGTGCAGAGTGGAGAAAACCAAATGGCCGGTGAGCGAGGCCTGCACGGCGATCTGTGCCGTTTCCGTGTCGCGAATTTCGCCGATCAGCACGACATCCGGGTCATGGCGCAAAATCGAGCGCAACCCGCGCGCAAAGGTGAGTCCCGATTTTTCGTTCACGCCGATTTGGTTTACGCCTTTCAATTGATATTCAATCGGGTCTTCGATGGTGATGATTTTTGTCTCGCTGTCATTGATGGCGCTGAGCGCGATATAGAGCGTGGTCGTCTTGCCGCTGCCGGTCGGACCAGTGACGAGAATGATGCCATGCGGCAACTGAATAACGCGCTTGAAACTCGCCAGCACGCGCTCGTCCATTCCCAATTGCGACATGCCGAGATTTTGGTTCTGATTTTGGCGCAACAAGCGCAATACCACCGCCTCGCCGTGTAACATCGGGATCACCGATACGCGGATGTCCACTTCATTGCCCGTGAGACGGATCTTGATGCGACCGTCCTGCGGCAGGCGTTTTTCGGCGATGTTGAGATGGCTGAGAATTTTGACGCGTGAAACGATGGCCGGTTGAAAACGCTTGAGTTGCGGCGGCACGGGAACTTCCTGTAACACGCCGTCGATGCGGTAACGGATGCGAAATTCGTCCTCGAATGGTTCCAAATGAATGTCTGACGCGCGCAATTCAACGGCATCGGTCAGGACCTGGTTCACAAATTTGATGATGGACGCGTCTTCGGCAGCTTCATCCAGGTTGCCGTCATCGTGGTCTTCATCCAGGACTTGCAGCGGCGCGTCTTCTTCGAGCGTGTCAATCGTGTCCGCGCCGACGCCGAGATGTTTTTTCATCTCACGCTGGATGGCTTCGCTGGGCGCAAGCACGCGTTTGATTTTCAAGCCGGTGAGCGTCTTGAGCGTGTCGAGCCCTTGCGTGGCGTAAAGCCGGCTTGTGGCGACTTCGACCGTGCCGTTCGTGCGCTTGAGCGGCAGTAGTTCTTCCTTGAGCAGAACGCGCGCGGGAAACAGCGAGAGCAATTCGCGATCAGGCTCGATGTCGTCGAGCGTGCTGTAGGCGACATCGTATTGGTCCGCGAGCCATTGCAGGATGCCGTCCTGCGTTTGGACGGGCGCGGCGGCGCCGGAACGGGAAAGCCGTTCCAGTGCCGCCGCATCGGTTGACGATAATTGGCGAGCACCGACCATCTGGTCGAGCAATTGTTTCAATGTCGAATCGGCGGTTTGGGTCTCGTTCATGTGCGTATCGTCAACTTTCGTCCCCCACCCAAAATTATTTCAACAAGCCGTTCAAAACTGCGATCGCTTCCTGCCGCGACGTGAGCAGGGCTTTCAATTCATCCTGGGCTTTTGCAAGATTGGCTTCCTTGGCTGCGCTGGCTTCGCGAACTTTGGCGAGCTTGGCCTTGATCTCTTCCGCAGGTGCTTTGTTGTCAATTGCCTTCTGCAAATCTTCAACTTCGGGACTGGGCTGGCCAAAGAAACCGCCGCGGCGGCCGCCATTATCACTGCTGCTCGTGCTGCTGGTATCGCCGCCGCGATTCCGACGGCCAAACATTGCGCGCCCGCGGTCAGCCATCAGAGCCATTTGGGCGTCCATGACTTTGTTGATGCCGGCCTCAATCAGCTTCCATTCTGCGTCGTCTTTTACGTCCATTTCCTCTTTGAGCCGATCAATTCTGTTCTGGCGCCATTGCGCAGGATCACCTCTTTGCGCCTGTACTCTGCCCGTCCCGATTAATAAGGCGGACGCACAAACCGCCACCCACAGCGTTGCTTTTAGTTTCTTCATATCTTTCCCATTTGTTTGTTGGTTGCTGCCCATGCCCAGGCACATTGGAGCCCCGGCACGTTTGATGTCGTTCATATGAGGCAACTAACGTGCCAAACGGGATCAGGAAAACATTTGAGGGGAAAACCGGCCAAAATTCAGTTTTTGTAACGTGACAGGTGCGCAGGAGTTGCTCAGACCGAGGAGAAGGTGCGCAGGAATTGCGCAGGAGGTGAATCACACCAGTTCTGAGACGAGTTCAGTCGGACAATCAAAGTTGCGCGAAAACTTTCTGCAAAAATTCCCGATTGCGACGCGCGCCAGCGGTGGTTTCGTCGGCTGTTTTTCCCTTCTTGCAACATTCGACCATGACGGGGCCGTTGAATCCCGCGCTTTTCAACATCCCAAACACCGCCGGGAAATCCACCTTGCCGGTGCCGAATTCGAGCCAGACGTCGCCTTTTTCGCCGGAGCAATCCTTCGCGCAAAATCCGGTGACGTGCTGGACGATCGGTTTCAATTGTTCGAGCGGGTCCTTGCCGGTGTAGTAAATGATATTGCCCGCGTCATACCAAATCTTGAAATTCGGCTGGTTCACCTTGGCCATGCAACGGATGATTTCTTCCGCCGCGCCGCTTCCGCCGCCGTGTGGTTTCAAGACCAGCTTCATTCCGCGCTCCTGCGCGTAGGGCGCGGCATCCGCCATGATTTTGTAGTAATCATCGTAATACCTGGGCTTGTCCACGCCGAAGGTGAGCAACCACTCCAAGTCGAGTGTCTTCGCGTTATCAATCTGCTGGCGCACGTCCTTGATGGAATCTTCGACCGACAGGCTGGTCTTGGTGTGGATTGCGCCCATGATGGCTTTCAACTGGTGCTTCGCAACTTTTTCCTTCAACCGGGCGAGATATTCGGGCGAAGCATCGGCGGCGATGAACGGTTCGCCACGAATCGCGAACGGCGTGAGCAGGCCCATGATGTTGTAGCCCGCGTCCTTGATGCCTTGCAATCCGACGTCCAAATTCCAACCAATCTCAACCCACGGCCGATTGAAACAGCCGATGGGCCAATCGACGCCGGTCGGATTGACGCCTTCTGCGTGGGCGGAGGTTGAGGCGAGCTTCAAAGTCGAAGTGGCAGCCGCGGCAAGCGCGGCGGTTTTGATGAATTTGCGTCGGTTCATGAAAAGGCTTTCGCGCAAATTGGAATTTTGAGCAAGAGAAATTTTCGTGCGAAAACGTCTTGGCTGTTCCTCTCTCGCCTTCTTCGTCCTTCGCGCGACAATAAATCACTGCCAGTAAGTATTGTAAAGCAGCTTCGCAGTTACCGCGACGACGACGGTGAGAAACACCGGACGAATGAATTTCGTGCCGCGCGTGATTACCATATGCGAGCCGGCTTTTGCGCCGAGCAATTGTCCTATCGCCATGGTCATTCCCGCCGCGTAATAGATATGTCCGCCAATGGCAAAAAACGCCAACGAAGCAACGTTGCTGGCCACGTTCATCACCTTTGTGTAAGCCGTCGCCTTGGTGAGATTGAACCCGAGTCCGAGCATGAATGCCATTGCCCAAAATGTTCCCGTGCCCGGGCCGAAAAATCCGTCGTAAAAACCGATGTTCAATCCGGCCACAGCATAAAATGAAATTCTGCCCATGCGCGAATGGATGTCCTGCTCGCCGAGTTGCGGCTTGAGATAGACGTAAGCCGCAATCACCAGCAGCACCACGGGAATGATGTGCTTCAAGAGCGCGGGATCGAGCCATTCAACCAGACGCGTCCCGGCAATCGCGCCGATGATCGTCAACACGATTCCTTCCACGCAATCAGTCCACGAAACGAGTCCCGACCGCGAGTAATGCCATGCCGCGCTGCCGGAACCGAAAGTTGCCTGCAGCTTGTTCGTGCCGAGCGCGAATTGCGGCCCGATGCCGAGATTCATCAGCACCGGCAAGGCGATCAACCCTCCGCCGCCCGCGATGGAATCCACGAAGCCAGCGACCGACCCGGTGACGAACAGGACGATGTAGCCCCACATCGGCAGCGCGGCGATTGGGTCGGCGTTCATGCGCCGCAAACGAACCGTGTCCTGCCAGCAACGTCAAGCGGTATTCAGGTAGGGACGGCGCGCTGCGCCGTCCGCGGACATCGCAGCGCGATGTCCCTATCTTACCGCGCTTGGCGGATGCGGATGGTGTAGCGCTTGGCGCGGTTGTTCATGCTGACGAAATGGACCGATTGCTGGGCGTTTTCGTCGAGGAACAAATTTTGGAACGGCGCGTCGTCACCTTCCGTTGGAAAACCCTGTTCGTCCTTGAACACGCAATTGACCTGCACCTGGATGCGGCGGTTTTCGCGGTTGCGGATGTTCGCCGTCACTTCCAGGCGGCCATCCGGCGTGGTGCGTTGCTGGATGCCCGAGCACGTCACCGAATATTGCACTTGCGAATCGAGCAGCACGATAAGCTGATGATTCTCCTGGTCATTGACCATTGTGTTCACCGGGATGTAAGCGCCGGTGTCATGCGTCTGGCAACCCGTCAACAAAATGCCGCCGAGCGTCATCAAGCCAAGTGTCAGGAAGGCGAAAGTTCGTTTCATAAATTTTGCGGTGTCGTCGAGGCGTCGCTGACAAAC
>DASRBR010000180.1:0-3889 GCA_035653495.1 Verrucomicrobiia bacterium | reverse complement strand
CCTGAACCCGCAGGCTGGAAAGCCTGCGCTACGTAGCGCACACTTTCGAGTGTGCGGGTTCTGGGGACTTTCCAGTCCCCAGTTTGAGAAAAGTGTCAAGATGCGCCCTATAAATGCCGCAAGTTTCATTTGGATTCATTTTCGGTGGTTGTTGTTTGAACTGGAAGGCTCACATCTTGTTGTGTATGATGTGGGTGACAGGAAAGACGTTTATGAGTAACGCTGCCCAAACAAAAGCCAAAGCCCGGGAGAATTGGGCGATTCTTAACAAACAGCTTGCGCAAGCGAAAACATTGTTGCGTGAGATGCGCGAAACAGTCGCGGACATCGAGGACGCCCGCACCATCGAGCGCGCCAAAAAGGCGAATGGCAACAAACCTCGAATCCCTTGGGCCCAGGTTAAACGGGAACTGGAGCTGGACTGATTTTCTCATTACAAATTTCTACGGTTACTCGAGTCTGCAATACGCCGCCAGTCCCTGAACTCCGCCTTCCCGACCGAAACCGCTTTCCTTGTAACCGCCAAAGGGACTGGTCGGGTCGAACTTGTTGTAGCAATTTGCCCAGACCACCCCGGCGCGAAGCTTGTTCACGAGCTTGAAAATCTTGCTGCCCTTGTCGGTCCAAACGCCCGCGCTGAGGCCGTATGGCGTGTTGTTCGCGCGCTCGAACGCTTCTTCCGGCGTGCGGAACGTCATCACGCTCAACACCGGCCCAAAAATTTCCTCCTGCGCAACTCGATGCGACGCCGTCACGCCCGTGAGAAAACTCGGCGGATACCAATAGCCGCGCTCCGGCAACACGCAACGCGGCTGCACAAGTTCCGCGCCTTCGTTCACGCCACTTTGCACGAGCTGGCGGATTTTGGTCAGTTGCGCGCGCGAATTGATCGCGCCGATGTCGGTGTTTTTGTCGAGTGGATCCCCCACGCGCAGCGTCTGGATGCGGTCCCGCAGCTTGCGCAAAACCGGTCGGACAATTCCTTCCTGCACCAGCAACCTTGAACCCGCGCAACAAACATGGCCCTGGTTGAAGTAAATTCCCGAAACGATGCCCTCGACTGCCTGGTCAATCGGCGCGTCCTCAAAAATGATGTTCGCCGCCTTGCCGCCGAGTTCGAGCGTCAATTTTTTTCCCGTGCCCGCGACGGCTTTGGCGATCATTTTTCCAACTTCCGTCGACCCGGTGAACGCGAGCTTGTCCACACCGGGATGTTGGGCGATGGCTGCGCCGGTTTCGCCTGCGCCGGTGACGATGTTCACCACGCCTTCGGGCAACTCCGCCTCTTGAAAGATTTGCGCCAGCCGCATCGCCGTGATGCTCGTGGTCTCGGCCGGCTTGAGCACGACCGTGTTGCCGCAGGCCAGCGCCGGCGCAATTTTCCACGCAGCCATCAGCAGCGGAAAATTCCACGGGATAATCTGCCCCGCCACACCGAATGGACGCGGAGTTCTTCCAGGAAAAGCATATTGCAGCTTGTCCGCCCAGCCGGCGTGATAAAAAAAATGCGCGGCGACCAGCGGCAAATCGATGTCGCGGCTTTCCTTGATCGGCTTGCCGCCATCCATCGTTTCGAGCACGGCCAGTTCGCGCGATTTTTCCTGGATGATGCGCGCGATGCGATAAAGATACTTGCCGCGCTCGCGTCCGGGCATCCTGCCCCAAACTTTATCGTAAGCGCGCCGCGCCGCCCTCACCGCAAGGTCCACATCCCGCGCATCCGCTTCGGCGATCTCCGTCAATTTCTGTTCCGTGGCCGGATTGATGGAATCGAAATATTTTCCGGATGAAGGGGCGACGAATTTGCCGTTGATGAACAATTCGTGCCGCGGCGCGATGACATAATTCTTCGAGTCTTCCGGCGCGGGCGCGTAATCCCATTTATCGCCGTAGATTAGATGCCGTTCGCGCAACGGAACCACGGGTTGCGTGGCAAGGCGGGCCACCGCGCGTTTGGACGAAAACTTCGTGGGTTTCAATTTGGATTTTGCGGCCATATTGGGAGACTAGGCACAAGGATTGTGGATTGCCAGACCTGAATGCGTGGATTCCACGCATGAGCAGGAGGTCGTGCGACAAAAAAAAATTTCTAAATTTTATCGTGGTTTAGCGTGTTTTAGCGTGGTGTAAGTGCAACAAGGTGCGACAAGGTGAAACGCCTGCGACCCTTGTGGAACAGATATGGAACAAAAAATGCGCCAAATGGCACGGATTGTCCCGAAGCACCAAATGCCAACATCCAACCTCCATTGAAACACCAATTCCCAAGCACCAGACCGGTGTGCACGTTTGCAAGGAGATCGTTTGGTGATTGGCATTTGAACATTCGCTGGTGCTTGGATGTTGGTATTTAGTGCTTTACGAATGGCTGGCCGTTGCCAAATCGAGATTTCGCGCTTCATAGACACCTCTTCCAATTTTTTCCCCGTAGCTGCAACAAGCCGCAACAAGCTGCAACCAGGTGCAACACCCTGCACCCGATTGGGCGTTTTTTGAGCAGAAACGCGATAAAAAGTGCCGCAAGCGCGCTTCATGGCGGAGCGGACGTGCCAGGCAAATGGGCTGGTCAGGGCAAAAGAATGGTTCCGGCGCAGGAATGGCCGTTTCTCGCAGACACCCAGCGGTGTCCTCTGTTGCGCCCCTTGTCGCAAGCGGGTTGCAGTATGGCACGGGAAAACGGGTTGTCGAGTTTTTTCAGAGCGGATAATCGAAAAATCGACACAATTTCACGGCAGCGAAAAATAATCCAAACTCTGATAATTGCCTTCGACGGTTTTCACGATTTGCTGGAGAACGTCATTGACCAACGTGCTTGCGCCGAAGCGGAACAAATCGGGCGTGAGCCAGTCGTCGCCCAGCGTTTCCTTGAGCATCACCAGATAATGCAGCGCCTGCTTCGCGTTGCGGATGCCGCCGGCGGGTTTCATGCCGATGCGAATGCCCGTCGCATAAAAGTAATCGCGAATGGCCTCAAGCATCACGAGAGTGATGGGCAGGGTGGCCGCAGGCGTGACTTTGCCGGTGCTGGTCTTGATGAAATCGGCGCCCGCTTCCATGGCAAGCTGGCTGGCGATGCGCACATTGTCGTAAGTGACCAATTCGCCGGTTTCGAGAATCACTTTCAGATGCGCCGGGCCGCAGGCGTTTTTCACGGCGGCAATTTCATCGAACACCAGCGCGTGATCGCCCGCAAGGAACGCGCCGCGATTAATCACCATGTCAATCTCATCCGCGCCGTCGCCGACTGCGCGACGCGTCTCTTCCAAACGCGTGCGCAAAGGCATCTGGCCGCTGGGAAAAGCCGTTGAAACAGATGCGACATGCACCGGAGAATCCTCGCCCAGGAATCTCCGCGCATATTTCACCATGTTCGGATAAACGCAAACCGCCGCGCAGGACGGAACGTTGTACTTCGCATCGAGCGGCTGCAATGCCTTCTGGCAGAGATAAGCCACTTTGCCGGGCGTGTCCTTCCCTTCCAACGTGGTCAGGTCCATCATCGCAACGGCCATCTTGAGTCCGGCGAGCTTGGAAGTGGTCTTGATGCTGCGCTTGGTGAACGACGCCGCGCGTTCCTCGACCATCACCTGGTCCACCGTGGGTAATGCATTGCCGGTCTGACGAGACACTCTCTCGGCGATGGTTCGCATGCACCGAAGTTGGCCGAACGAGTTTAAAGTTGAAAGTTCAAAGTTTCCATGACCAGGCGACTGGAAAGTCGCCTGAACCCGCAGGCTGGAAAGCCTGCGCCTGGAGTTTGGCCCTGACTAGTTAGGCCTAAGGCGAGGCTTATTTTTTTGCTTGTTATATCTAGTTATATGACTAGTATTTATCCCTATGGGCTATCCCACCAAAGTTCAACTCATCCAACGCAAGGACAGTCAACAAT
>DASRBR010000179.1:0-4764 GCA_035653495.1 Verrucomicrobiia bacterium | reverse complement strand
CCACATTTCCATAAGGCGTGCTCTTGGTCTTCATCCCCTTGCGGCTGGTGGGCGAAGTCTGGCCGGTGGTCAGCCCGTAAATCTGGTTGTCCATCACGATATAGGTCAGGTCAACATTGCGGCGCATCGTGTGCATGAAATGATTGCCGCCGATGCCAAAGCCATCGCCGTCCCCGCCGGTGCAAATGACCTTCAATTCGTGATTGCCGAGCTTTGCGCCGGTGCCGACCGCCAACGCGCGTCCGTGCAGCGTGTGCATGCCGTAGGTGTTGATGAAGCCCGGCAGGTTCGACGAGCAGCCAATGCCGCTGATAACCAGCACCTGGTGCGGCTTGAGGCCAAGCTCAAACAGCGCCGTTTGCAGCGCGGACAAGACGGAAAAATCGCCGCAACCCGGACACCAATCGGGATGGATCTTCCCCTTGTAAGTGTCCTTGGTGAGTTGGGCGGTGGAGATGACGGTCCCGTGGGACGGTGTTTCAACAATCGCGCTCATATAAGTATTTTGTTGGTGGTCGGAAAAAATCTTAAACGTAAATCTCGTGCTTGGGCACCGACAGATCGGTTTCGCCCGCCAATTGTTCCTTCACGGCGTTGACGATGTGATGCGGCATAAACGGTTCGCCGTCGTACTTGCGGATGTGGCCGTGCGCGGCAATGCCGGTTTCCGAACGCAGATAACGCGCGAACTGGCCGCTGTAATTGTTCTCGACGATGATGATGCGTTTGCTGCGCACCAGCAGATGGGTGATTTCATCGGCATGGAACGGCACAATCCATTTGATCGCAAGCTGGTTGGCCACGATGCCTTCTTCGGCGGCAAGTTTTTCCACGGCTTCGCGGATGACTCCCGCCGTCGAGCCCCAGCCCACCAGCGTGACGACTGCATTGGCCGGGCCGACAAGTTCCGGCGGAGCGATTTGCGCAAGGACGGTTTCCATCTTGCGCGCGCGTTTCTCGACCATCATCCGGCGCTTGGTCGGGTTGGTGAATTCATCGCTGATCAACGTGCCGTCCTCGTCGTGTTCATCAGTCGCGGCGACGTGGATGTGTCCCGGCACGCCGGGAACTGCGCGAGGCGAAATGCCGCTCTCGGTATTTTTATAACGCAAATAGGCGTTGTCGTTCGCGCCGCCGAATGGATTCGCCGCAGAACCGTTGCCGTTTCCATTGCCGTTGGGGAAAATGACTTCGCCGCGCTCGATCTTCGGTTTGAAGTCAAGCTCCTTGGGATCCACGCTCGCCGTGCCTTCGGAAATGAGCAAGTCCGATAAAACCATGCCCGGACATTGGTATTTGTCGCAAAGATTGAACAATTCGGGGATGGTCTTGAAGGCATCGAGCGAGTTCGTTGGCGCCACGATGATTCGCGGAAAATCGCCCTGGCCCGCGCCAAGCACCTGCCAAAGATCGCCCTGCTCGGTCTTGGTTGGCACGCCCGTTGCCGGCCCGGCGCGCTGGACATCAATGCAAACGACCGGCGTCTCAATCATGCCCGCCATGCCGATGGCCTCGGTCATCAAGGCAAAACCGCCGCCGGAAGTTGCGCACATCGCGCGGCAACCGGTTTGCGCCGCGCCGATGACCATGTTCATCACGCCGATTTCGTCCTCGACTTGCCGCACCATGATGCCCAACTGCCGCGCATGACTCGCCATGTACATCAGCACACCCGTGGAAGGACTCATCGGATAGGCCGCATAAAATTTCACGCCCGCCGCGATGCCGCCCATGGCCAGTGCCATGTTGCCGGTCAAGACCGCGTTGCCTTTGCCCAGATTGGGCGTCTTGAATGGGAACGATTGGAAATTGGCAGCGGCGTAATCGTAGCCCGCGCGCGCGAATCCGACATTCTCGGCAATGACCGCGTCGCCTTTGCGTTTGAAGATGCGGGCCAGCGCGTCTTCCATCGCCTTGAACTCGACGCCCAGCATCTGCAACGTGGCCGCGATGGCGACGGTGTTGCCGGCGAGCTTGTTTCCGGCGGTCAATTGCTTCATCGGCAGCGGACAAAGCTGCACGCCGGCAGCGGGTGCGCCCGGCTTGATCTTGTCGCTGTCGAACAGCACGCAAGCGCCTGCGGACAACAGGCGCAAATGACGGTCCATAGTGTCCTGGTTCAGCGGGATGAGCACGTCGAGCTTGTCGCCCATGCTGCGAACGGGCCCGTCACTGACGCGAATGGTCAGGAAGGTGTGGCCGCCGCGAATCAGCGATTGATAGGCATTGTAGGCGTTGAGATTGAGGCCGCGCCGCGCGAAGATGCGCGCCAGGATGTCTCCCGGCGTGGCAATTCCTTGTCCTGCTTCACCTCCGATTCCGATGGCAAAATCTACCATGGCCATGACGTTCACTTTCTCCTGGTTAGGTCGTTGTAATGATGGCTAAGGCCCAGCTATGGAACGTTGCGAGTCTAATGATTAAAATTAGACAGTGCAAGCGTTAAAAAAATTCAAATGAATAAAAATGCGCGAGCCGCGAAAAAAGACGAAATCCTTGAATGCGCAACGCCCTCAGGCATAGTTGGCATCCATTCATGAAGATTTGCGGTTTCCTCATCCGTTGGCCGGTACTGTTGTGCGTCGCTTCCATCACGTTTGCGCCCAATCTTTCGAACGCCGCTGAAAGTTCGACAATGAAACCAAACGTCCTCGTCATCCTGACCGATGACCAAGGCCGCGGCGATTACAGCGCGTTCGGAACAAAGGACATTCGCACGCCCAACATTGACCGTCTGTTCCATGAAGGCATGACCTTCAATAATTTTTTTGCCAACAGTTGCGTTTGTTCGCCGTCGCGCGCCGCGTTGCTGACCGGTTGTTTTCCCGATCGCGTCGGCGTTCCGGGAGTGATCCGCGAGGAGACGCCGGATGATTCGTGGGGTTATCTCGTTCCCGGCGTGAAGCTGCTTCCGGAGTTCCTCAAGCAGGCGGGTTGTCAGTCGGCGTTGATCGGCAAATGGCATCTGGGCATCGGTTCGCCCAACACGCCGAACCAACGCGGGTTCGATTTGTTCGAAGGTTTTCTGGGCGACATGATGGACGATTATTACACCCACCGGCGTCACGGGCTGAACCTGATGCGGCACAACCAGGAAATGATCGATCCAAAAGGTCACGCAACCGACATCTTCACCGATTGGGCCTGCGAATATCTCGAAGAGCGCGCAAAAGCCGACCAGCCGTTCTTTCTTTATCTCGCTTACAACGCGCCGCACGACCCGATTCAGCCACCGGCCGAATGGCTGGAACGCGTGAAACAACGCGAGCCGGGCATGTCGCCGAAACGCCAAAAACTCGTGGCGTTGATCGAGCATTTGGATTCGGGCATCGGCAAGGTGCTGGACACGGTGGACCGCACCGGGCTCGCGACGAACACGTTGGTCATTTATACGTCGGACAATGGCGGCGTGCTGGCGAACGGCGCGAACAACGGCCCATGGCGCGGCGCAAAGGGACAGATGTATGAGGGCGGCTTGAGAGTCCCCGGCGCGGCGCGATTTCCCGGCAGGATAAAACCCGGCAGCCAGACGGACCGCATGACGCTCACGATGGATATTTTCCCCACTGTTTGCGAAGCCATGGGCGTCAATGTGCCCGACGGCATCGATGGGGTGAGTTTTCTTCCGACGCTCATGGGAAATGATTCAACGCAACCCAAACGCGATCTTTATTTTGTTCGCCGCGAGGGCGGTGTTGCTTACGGCGGCAAGACGATTGACGCATTTCGGCGCGGTGATTGGAAATTGCTTCAGAACAGTCCGTTCGCTGCGCTGGAACTTTACGATTTGAAAACCGACCCGATGGAAAGCACCAATCTCGCGCAGCAGAAACAAGTGATTTTCAGGCAACTCGATGCCGGGTTGCGCGCCCAAATCCAACGCGCCGGCCAGGTGCCATGGCAACGACCCGCTGCCCAGCCATAATCTGATTCAGTTTTAGCCACGGATGAACACGGATTGAACACGGATGAGGAAATTATGAAGAAGGAAATCAGGAACTCATAAAAAAATTTCTTTTCCTGAGTTTATGAGTTCTTTCTTTCAAATCCGTGTTTCTTCTGTGTTAATCCGTGGCTGATCTATCATGGGAAAACATTCGCTTTTCCATTCGAATGATTCCGCCTAAAATCCCTGGCGTGTGAACTTGCTTTGATTTTTATGAAAGTGCGTTTTTTTGCAAACCTTTGGACTGGCATACGCCTGGAATCGCGGCTGATCCCGTCGTCCTGCAGGCGCAGTTCGAATTGGAGGCGAGAGTTGGAATCGAGCTGAAGCCCCTGATACTCAAGCGGTTTTCATTGGGGCACAGTAAGTTACCAACTTTATTATTTTTTCCACAAAATCCTGGTGAGCTCTAATTGTCTAGTAAACAAACTTTATTTTCCGGTTACAAACTTTATTCTTTTATCACAACTACCCCACTTTGGCGGCCCGGCTATTCCACCGTGACGCTCTTGGCAAGGTTGCGCGGCTTGTCCACATCGCAACCGCGCGCGACGGCGATGTGATACGCCAGCAGTTGCAACGGGACGACGGCCAGCAACGGGAAAAGGCATTCCAACGTTTGCGGCAGGTAAATGACTTCGTCCACGTGCTCCTTGAGAGCGGTGTTGCCTTCGGTCGCAATCGCGATGATCGGCCCCTTGCGCGCCTTGACGACTTCCAGGTTGCTCAAGGTTTTATCATACATTGCGTCGCTCGGGATGATGACCACGCTGGGCGTGTGCTCATCAATCAACGCGATCGGCCCGTGCTTCATCTCC
>DASRBR010000178.1:0-3117 GCA_035653495.1 Verrucomicrobiia bacterium | reverse complement strand
TTTTCTTTTACGCTCCGTCTAATCCGTTGAATATGACGGATATGAAAGCACCCGAACGCGCAAAAGTTTTGTCTTCTGCAACTTCAATCAAAAGACGCCAATTCCTAAAATCCAGCGCGTTCATCGGAACAGGGCTGCTTCTGCCGCGCTTCAAACTTTTCGGGGCCGACGCGCCGAGCAACAAATTGAACATCGCCCTGATCGCCACCGGTCATCGCGCCAAGGACCATTTCAGTGTGATGTCGAAGGAAAATGTTGTGGCCATCTGTGACATCAACGAGGAGCACCTCGCTTCCGCGGCCAAATTGTTTCCGCGGGCCAAGCGATATATTGACTGGCGAAAATGCCTTGAACAAAAAGACATTGACGCCATCGTCTGCTGCACGCTCGACCACACGCACGCGTTCGTCACCAATTGGGCAATGAACCGCGGCAAGCATGTTTATTGCGAAAAGCCGCTCGTCAACAGCGTCGCCGAAGCGCGCGTCATCCGCCAGACCTGGCTCAAGAACAAGCACAAGCTCGCCACGCAAGTCGGCACGCAACGCCATCAAAACGCCAACTTTAATCGCGTGCGCGAACTGATCCGCGACGGCGCCATCGGCGAGTTACAGGCCGTCAACGCCTGGGGCGACCGCAAGGTCCCGCGCGACGGTTACCTGCCTGCGCAAGACCCGCCGCCTTACATCCATTATGATTTGTGGCTCGGCCCATCGCCGTTTCATCCGTATAACTCAGAATATTTCAAGGGCGGCTGCCTGCACTGGAACATGTATTGGGACTGGGGTTGCGGACAAGTCGGCGACATGGGCAGTCACACCATGGATTTGGCCTGGAACGCGATTGACGCCGGCCTGCCAACTTCCGCCGAAGGCAAGGGCGATCCGATCAACCCCGACGTCACTCCTGTGAAATTGAGAACTGAATTTGAACTGCCGGCCAACCATTGGCGTCCGCCCATCACGGTCGCCTGGCATCAAGGCGGGGCGATGCCGGATTCTCCACACCGGGCCGTGGACCTGACCAAGATCGATCACGGCGTGATGTTCGAGGGGACGCGCGGTTATCTTATCGCGGATTTCACCACACACCTGCTCATCCCGCAAAAGAATGCGCCGGGCGAAGACGCCGACATGACTTATTACAAGCCACGTTCCAAAAGAAAATTGATTCCATCGATGGGCGTGTTCCAACAGGAATGGATCAATGCCTGCAAAGGCGATCTCAAGACCTCGTGCAACTTCGGTTACGCAACGGACATGATTGAGATGATGCTGCTCGGCCTCGTCGCTTATCGGGTCGGAAAGAAAATCAAATACGATGGCGCGACCGGACAAGTCACCGATTGCCCCGAAGCCAGCGAATATCTGAGTCACAAATACCGCGAAGGCTGGACGTTGAACGGTTAGATTGGAAAATTAAGAATGGCAGGGCGCGCAGTGCGCGACCATCTCGTCAAGCTCCCTATTTCCCTTTCGTCCGTTGCATCGTTGCGCGCTTGAGTTCGCGCTCCGAATCGCGCTTCTTAAGGTCTTCGCGCTTGTCGAATTGCAGCTTGCCCTTGCCGACAGCCAGCGCCACTTTCACGCGGCCATTTTTCCAATAAAACGAAAGCGGCACGAGCGCGTTCCCTTTCACCGTGCTCAACTCAAATAATTTCCGGATCTCCGATTTGTGCAGCAGCAATTTGCGGACAGCCTTGGGCTGGTGGTTCTCCCGGTTGCCGAACGTGTATTCGTCAATGTGCGCGTTGTGCAGAAAAACCTGGTTTTTTTCCACGCGCGCGAAGGCGTCGGCAATCTGGCCTTTGCCGGCGCGCAAGGCTTTCACTTCCGTGCCGTGCAAAACGATGCCTGCCTCGAACGTTTCAAGGATATGATAATCGCGGCGGGCTTTCGGATTGGTCAGGATGTCCGGCATAGAAAGCGATGGAGTGGTGGAGTATTGGAGCGATGGCAAGCGCCAATTACCCCGACACTCAAATACTCCATTCCTCTAAAGCAGCCCGCGCTTCAATGCTTCTTGCGCTTCTTGCTGTTGTTGGCCGGCTTGTCTGACTCAACGGCTTCCGGCAAATCGAAGCCCATCTTCTCCTCGATGATTTCCTCCAGCGCAACGTCCGCCGCGCCCATGTTTGCGACGTCCGCGATCAAAGGCCGGCTGGCCGAGCCGCCGCCGGAGTTAAGCTGGCGCACACGACGCGAAACGAGGTTTATCAGAACGTTGGGGTTGCCAACCTTCTCCAATGCCTTTTTGCAAAGTTCAGAGTTCAAGTGTTTGTCCCGATTCGAAAATAGCCAATCATTCTAATCAATTTGAGCAGCGAAGCAATAGAAAAAGTCATTTTGCGCCAAAAACCTGCCTTCAAACTATCATTATCACCAGCATAAGGCATTTGGCCATTTTGCGCGAAGAGAGCCCAACCGGCTCGCTTTATCGTTATCGGAAGCCCAATTTTGGCCCGTTCCCCTCAATTTCCACTCCATTCATATGCATAGCCTTGCGGCGGGTCATATGTAAACGTGAATGAAATCCCGCCATCCGAAAAACGGGCGTCGGTCCAATAAACCTTCATGTAGGCAACGTGACCATCCACGAAACTAAGAACATCTTGTGCATTATTGTAGGGAAGCGCATCTCTCTTTTGGATTGGATTGTGCCACGACCATGGAGCAAGAGCCGAGGCTTCGAAGACGAGAACGGTCCTCGATGGATGCGGCACTGAGGACAATTTCGTTCCGCCAAGACCTGGCGCCGCCCATGATTCAACTCCCGAAGTTCTGGTCTGGTTGTCGCCGCCGTTGAAGGCATAACTCGAATAATCAAAAAAATTTCTGTCATGGAGACTTTGGCGGATGTAATGCCACGGAGGAGTGGCATTGGTGGAAACGTAATTTGGATAGAACGTATCCGCAGGGCAGGCAAAAATTTTGTCCTGTGACGAAGACGCGCCGTTCAGCCCGACATAGCTTTTCATGAGCTTTTTGTAGCCTGCGAAAAGAGGAACGAGTTGTGCGGGCGTGGAACCAGCGGGAAGCGTCGGAGTAAAATCGTTGCAATCGTCGGAATACATGCGGATGCCCGCGTTGATTTGCCGGAGGTTGTTCATGCACACGG
>DASRBR010000177.1:0-8175 GCA_035653495.1 Verrucomicrobiia bacterium | reverse complement strand
TCGACGATTTCTTCGACGCGCAGATTTCGTTTCCAACCTTCCAGGCCGCTGGCGCAAAATTTGCATCCATACGCGCAACCGACCTGCGTGGAAACACAGAGCGTGTGGCGATCGCTCGGCTCGCCGTAAAGGGCGGGATTGGCGGGAATCAATACGCTTTCGATGAGCGAATGGTCGTCAAGACGCCAAAGAAATTTTTGCGTGGTGTCGCGCGAGCCTTGTTTGCGGACCAGTTCCAGCGCGTGAAGCGAATAATGCGCGCGCAACAATTCGCGCAATGCTTTTGGTAAATTAGTCATCTCGTCCCAAGTCGTCGCGCGACGGCGATAAAGCCAGTCGAGCAATTGCGCGACGCGATAAGCCGGCTGCTTCCATTCCTTAAAACGCGCCTGCAAGGCTTCGATGTTTTGGGACTTGATGTCGATCACCGCGGACAATTTAACTGAAGAGCGTGATGAGGAAAGGGGGAAAAGCAAAGAAAGCTTTCCGGAGTATTTCTTTCGGGAAACTTTATTGACAGTTTTGGTATCATTATGATACCATTATCCAAAAGAAAAGATGCCGCGCAAAATTCGCCAACTGATAAGCGATTTGGAACGGGCGGGCTTTGTGAATCGAGGCGGCAAGGGAAGTCATCGCAACTTTGTTCATCCCAAAGGGCCGTGGCTGACCATTTCGGGAAATCCGGGAGACGACGCCAAGCCGTATCAGGAAAAGCAGGTGCGACGCAAAATTGAGGAAAGCGAGCTATGAAAACCAGGCAGGACAAACCGAAATATTTGAAAATTGTCGAATGGAGCGACGAAGACGGTTGTTTCGTCGGCAGCGCCCCTCCCCTCATCGGGCCATGCTGCCACGGGATGGACGAGGCAAAGGTTTTCCGCGAGCTCGGGCGGATCGTGAACGAATGGATCGAGATTTTCCAAAAAGATGGGCGTCCGTTGCCGCCGAGCATTGCAGGAAAAAAATATAGCGGAAAGTTCATGGTGCGCGTTGACCCGGGGCTGCACCAAAAGCTCGCGCTCAAAGCCGAGGCTAAGGGCGAAAGTCTGAACCAATTCGTCACCCGCGCGTTGGGCAAGGCGTGATAAGACTTTCCTGCCACGCAGTGGCAAAACATGAATAGCCGTGGGTGACAACCCACGGATTGACGGACCAAATTGTCCGGCCCTGACAGGGCCGGACTCTTTAATCTACTCTTACCGGAGGTTTCACCTCCGGCTATTCACGTTGCGGCCTCTTCGAGGCCAAAAATGGCACATTTACAACCCTGCGGAATGCAATTCCGCGATACAGCAGATTGAAAATCTGCGCTACGCCTCGCGGGCACAACAACTCCAAATGCCGCGCGTCACTTCACCAAATAATATTTCTCAGTGTATTCCTTGACCATGCGCCGGGTGCTGAATTGCGGCACCAGTGTCGCCATGGCGCGGCGGATCATCTGGATCCATTTGCGCGGCAACCCGTGCGCATCGCGCTCGAAAAACGTTGGTATGACCTGCTCGGTAAGCGTTTTGTAAAGATTGGCGCTGTCCTGGCGGTCCTGTTCTTCAATCGTTGGCGCATGCGCATCGGTGCCGATGGCAAAGCCGTTCGTGCCATCGTAACCTTCGCGCCACCAACCGTCCAAAATGCTCAAGTTCAAACAACCGTGGCAACCGGCCTTCATGCCGCTCGTGCCGGAAGCTTCCAAGGGCCGCCGGGGATTGTTCAACCAGACGTCGCAGCCCGAAACCATCTGCCGCGCGACGTGCACGTCATAATTCTCGATGAAAACCAGATGGCCCTGCATGTCGCTGTATTTGCTGAGATGAATGATTTTTTGAATGTAACGCTTGCCGTCATCATCGCGAGGATGCGCCTTGCCGGCAAAGATGAACTGGATCGGCCGCTCGCGATCGCGCGTGAGGCGAACGATATTTTCGAACTGCTCGAAGATCAGCGGCGCGCGTTTATAGGTCGCAAAGCGCCGGGCAAAACCGATGGTCAATGCGTCCGGGTTCAGCAGTTGATCAAAGGCGATGAAATCCATCTGTGCGAGGCGTTGCCCTTGCGTCGCAAGCCGGCGGCGCGTGAACTCGATCAACTCCCGGCGCAATTTGTATCGCAAGGCCCAGATTTCCTCGTCGGAAATGAAATTGGGATCGAGCATCTTCTGCCAGAATTCGGGCGAGTTGATGGCCTTGTCCCAACCCGTGTCGCCGACGCCCTTCCAGAAACGCGCCGTCTCGGTGTATTCCGGCGAAGGTTCTTCGCTGCCATCGGAAAGTTTGCGACGCCAGAAACGCCGCACCGGACCTTTCATCCAGCCGAGCAAATGAACGCCATTGGTGATGTGCCCGATGGGGACCTTGTCTTCCGGCAGGTTCGGGTAAAGTGATTTCCACATGTGCCGGCTGACCTGTCCATGCAATTCGCTGACGCCATTGGCCGCGCGCGAGCCTTTGAGCGCAAGGACAGTCATCGTAAAAGCTTCGTTCGCGTTCTTCGGGTCAACCCGGCCGAGCGCGAGCAATTCCTTGAAAGGCATCCGAAGCTGCGGAGCATATTTGTGCAGCGCGTAATCCATCAATTCTGGCGTGAATCGATCGTGGCCGGCTTCGACCGGTGTGTGCGTGGTGAAAATGCATTGCTGACGCGTCATCGCCAGGGCGTCCTCGTATGATTTGCCTTCGGCCATTTTTTCGCGCATCAATTCCAGCGTGAGAAATGCGGCGTGGCCTTCGTTCATGTGATAAACCGAAGGTTCAACGCACAACGCGCGCAAAAGTCGGACGCCGCCGATACCAAGCACGATTTCCTGCATGATGCGCGTGGTGCTGTCGCCGCCATAAACGCGCAAGGTAAGGTCGCGGAAATGCTGGGGGTTTTCGGGACGATTGGTGTCGAGCAGATAAACGGGGTTGCGGCCGACGTTCACGCGCCAGGCCTGGAAAAACACCTGGTTCATGGTGATGTCCACCGAGCAGACCAGCGGCTCGCCTTTGGCATCCAGCACCGGTTCGATGGGCAGATTTTTCGGGTTGAGCAACGTGTAATATTCCGTCTGCCAATTGTCGGTATTGACGGCCTGCTGAAAATAACCTTCGCGATAGAACAAACTGATGCCCGCGAAGCCCAGTCCCAAATCGCTTGCCGATTTCGCATGGTCGCCGGCAAGGATTCCCAATCCGCCCGCCGCGATGGGCAATGTCTCGTGAAAACCGAACTCGGCGGAAAAATAGGCGACTGGATTTTTCAGAAGCGAAGGCGCGTGTTTTTGCGTCCAGGTGTTTTGATCGGACAGGTAGGCCTCGAACGCCTTCAACACTTGCCGCACGCGGCAGGCCAGCGTCTCGTCCTGCAATCGCACGCGCAGTTCGTAATCGGAAACTTCATGCAGCACGGCGACGGCGTTGTGATAAAGGTTCTGCCAGCTTCGCGGCGAGAGTTCCTGAAACAATTCCTGCGCCTCCTGGTCCCAGGTCCACCAAAGATTGTGGGCGAGTTTGTTCAGCCCCGCGACAAGTTCATTTAATTCAGAAACGGCAAGCGGCGTTTTGGTCATATTCAAAATTTCAAATTCAAATCCAATTTAATCAAGAGAACCCCGGATAACAAACGCCCAAAGCTAATTTTAGTCGGCACTCTCCGCAAATAAAATTGTTCCCCATCCGTAAACCGTAGCTGAAGACGTGAGTCTTCAGCACCCGAAGAGTGAATCCTGCAAGGAGCTGAAAACTGACGTTTTCAGCTACAATAAAAAAATGTTCCCGATGGATTTTTGACAGAATGAACAGAATAGGCAGAATTTTGGAGCGAGGAAAGCCTGTCCGAGTCTTTGGGGAGAGATTTCCCCGAAAAGAAATATCGCGCATTGAACCCCTGAACCGGGTTGGGGCGGCGCGGTGCGCCGTTCGCGGACATCGCAGCGCGATGTCCCTACCAGCATCCGGATCATGGGCGATGGCCAACTTGGGTTTTTGACAGAATGAGCAGTATGGAGAAAATATTCTGTTAATTCTGCGCATTCTGTCAAAAATCAGTCACTGAACCGTGAAAAAATACTGGCACGTCATCAACATCGGAATCCAGAACAACCTCACCTATCGCGTGAATTTTCTGTTCCGCGTCCTGTTTGGGTTCGTGCCGTTGCTGGCCACGATTTATCTTTGGCGCACCGTGTTTCACAGCAAATCGGGCGGCGGAGATATCTCAGGTTATTCGCTGATGCAAATGACTTCGTATTATCTCATCGTCACGCTGGTGGACGTGCTGACTGCGGTGAACGAAGACGACTGGCAAATCGCCGCGGACATCAAGGACGGCAACATCAGCCAGTTTTTGATCAAGCCGCTTGATTATCTGAAATTCCGCCTTTGTCTCTTCTTTTCCGGACGGATGATATATCTGGCCGTCGCCGCCGTGCCGCTGGCAATTTTTATTTTCTGCCTGCGCAAATATTTCGTTTTTCCGCCTGACGCGGCGACGCTCGGCTGGTTTTTGGTCTCGGTGTTTCTCACCGCATTGATCCAGTTCTTCACCTCGTACGCGATGGCCATGCTGGCGTTTTGGGTGCTGGAAGTCTCGACCTTTATCTTCATCCTGTTCGCGTTTGAATATCTCGCGAGCGGGCATCTCTTCCCGCTGGACATCCTGCCGCCCGCGGTCGCTCATCTGCTCAATTTCACACCGTTTCCCTATCAACTCTATTTCCCGGTGAGCGTTTACATGGGTCGAATCACTGGAACAAACCTGATACATGGACTCCTCATCCAGTTGGCGTGGGTGTTTGCGGCCTATTTGCTCGCGCGGTTCATGTGGAACCGCGGCATAAGAAAATATGGAGCAGTGGGAGGATGAAGGAATGCGGAGTGCGGAATGGAGCGCGGACAGCCCTTGTCCGCCGCAGCCTTGGCGAAGGCGGACCTTGTCCGCGTTGCGTGGGCGAGCACGATTGAATTTTGACAGAATTTACAGAATGAGCAGAATGATGAACTCGAGTGAAAAGCTCTCTTTATTCTGAACATTCTGTGCATTCTGTCTAAACAAAGTTGTGAGAAATGAACGGGACTGAAAACGCATCAGCTTTGGAAGCGCGCCACACATTTTTTCTCTGGCGCTATCTCGGCATTTATTCCGCGCTGTGGAAAAATTCCGTTGCGCGCGAGATGATGTTCAAGTCTAATTTCATCCTCTGGATTGTCGTCGAGCTGCTCTGGTTCGGATTGCAGCTCACTTTTTTTGGAGTCATTTATCTGCACACGGACCGCATTGGGACATGGACGCCCTGGCAGGTGGTGCTACTCATCGGGGCGAGCAGTTTCATCCAGCAAATCTTCCAGTCGTTCTTTCTAATCAATTGCACCAATCTTTCCGAACTGGTGCGCAACGGCAAATTGGATTTTCTCCTGCTGCTGCCGGTCAATGCCCGTTTCATCGTTTCACTGCGGCAGGTGGACCTCGGCGGATTCGTCAACGCCACGTTTGCATTGATTGTGATGATCTTTGCGCTGACGAAGTTGCCCACATCACCGTCGTGGGCGCAAATTCTCTGCTTTCCCCTGCTCTGCATCGCTGGAATTTTAATTCATTATTCGCTCATGTTTTTGTTGGCAGGCATCAGCTTTTGGACAGTGCGCGCGCAAGGCATCGTCTGGGGTTATTACAACCTGTTCAACATCGCGCGAATGCCGGATGAAGCGTTCCGCGGATGGTTCAAGGTGGTGTTCACGTTCGTGATCCCGATGTTGCTGGTATCAAACGTCCCCGCGCGCGTGCTCGCCGGAAAATTGGCGTCGCCATGGTCGCTGCTGCTGCTTGTCGGCATGGCTGCGGTTTGTTTGGTGGTTTCCGAATGGGGCTGGCGGCAATCATTGAAACGTTATACGAGCGCGAGTTCGTAAAAAAATTCGTAGGAGCCGACGTGAGGAGGCTCTGATTAATCTTTTCAGGACTCGCGAGTGCACTGCCAGGCTGAATTAATTCTTTCCACACTCGTAATGACAGGTAAAAATCAAACCAATTTATGACCGTTCATGAAATTCTGGGTGTCGACTCCACTTTTTCGGAACTCGATTCTAAAGCAATTGCTGCGATTGAAGCCGATCTCACGGAAAAGAATGACAAACCCTACATAAAATGTCGGGTACGCGGCAAAAATGTTTCCGCCAAGCTGGAAGAAATTGTGCGTCAGCTCTGGATCTACAAGCTGGAACATCATTGTCATTACCCGCTTTCCCGCATCACTAAATATGTAACCTGAAAGGAAAAACACTATGGCTATCTGGCTTATTCGCGCAGGCTCGCATGGCGAGTACGAACAAAAGTTCCTAGACGAAAAGCGTGTCTATGTGACATGGGCGGGATTGAATGTCGATATTTCTAAATTGCAAAATAATGACGCACTATTGTCGGCAATGCAGCAACGGTATCCAGACGCCAAGCTGAATAAGCTCAAAAATTGGGTCCGCCAAGTTTGGCCGTTTGCCCATTCGATTGCCAAGAAGGACCTTGTTGTTCTCCCTTCGAAGCAACAACCAGCAATCTATATCGGGGAAATAACGAGCGACTACGTTTTCCAGAGCAATGGGCCCGATCCGTATTTTCACTGGCGAGAGGTCAAATGGATTAGTGAAGCGATTCCTCGAACGCAATTTGGACAAGACTTGCTTCACTCTTTTGGGGCATTCCTTACCATTTGCCGCATTCAGCGAAACAAAGCAGAAGCGCGTATTAACGCAATGCGCGCGTCAAATTGGGGGCCAGACCCGGCGCTCAAAGGCAAAGTGTCCGAAGACGAAATCGAAGCTGAGGACGACGCCAATGAGCCCACAAATTTAGAGGATTCAGGGCGTGATCAAATCGCACAACTCATCATGGCGAATTTTGCCGGTCATGGCCTTGCTCGTTTGGTTAATGCCATTCTTAAAGCTCAAGGTTACACTACTTATCTTAGCCCTGAAGGGACTGACGGGGGGATTGACATTCTTGCCGGTTCAAACGCTATGGGTTTCTCTTCGCCTCGAATTGTTGTTCAGGTAAAATCTGAGGACAAACCCATAGGGAGACCAGAAATTGATCAACTTGTCGGCACAATGGACCACACAAAAGCAGATGGTGCCCTTTTTGTTGCGTGGGGTGGGTTTAAATCCACAGTTTACAAGGAACTTTCGACGCGATTCTTTCGCGTGCGATTGTGGAGTCAAAAGGAACTTCTTGAACAGCTATTTGCCACTTATGACAAGCTGGACGGTGATCTTCGTGCCGAGCTCCCGCTCAAACGCATTTGGACTGTAGCAGCGCAAGATGAGGATTAGGGCCGACCTCTCTCCCGCGGCGTCATTTCAATAATGCCAGCAACTGCTCCCTAGCATCTGGAACGAGTTCGTCGTCATTAAGGTATAAGTCGTCCAGCTTCTGAAATTTCAGTCCTCCCTCCGCAGGAAAAATGGCTTCTTTGCCGTTGAGACGGATTACCCATGCTCCCCAACCGCGGGAGGTGCCCTTTCGCTCGTAATCCATAGTACCGTTTAATTGCTCAACGATGTCGCGGAGCATCCCATAAGGGCGTGATTTTTTGCTTTGGGTTTTCATGACCCAGTTTGCTGCCGATGCTGATTACTATCGCCACCTGCTTGCATCAAGTTTCTTCTGCATGTCCAAAACAAAATAATAATCTTCCTCGGTCAACCGAACTTTTCCAATCGGATGCATAACGCGATTCCGAATCCCTATTAAAGTTGTCAAATCCCTGAAAAATAGATCCATGTTGGGTTCTTTTCCATGAAGACTGCAGGGCAAATGGTTTTTAAACAGTTTGCAGTTCTTCTTAGACTCCAGAATCGTTTTCAGTTCGCCGAGGGTTGTGTAGTGGTAACAGGTGTTTTTAGCAAAGTTTGCGATATCCCTTTCGCGTCGCGAAGCGCATTCCTCCCGAATCTCGCAAGGTATTCCGTTAATCCACCAGGAGGACTCCGGTGCGCCATATTTATGAATCAATATCTGCCTAATCTTTGTGTGTAATGTTTTCTCAATTTCACATACAGCCTCGTAAACGAGACCGTCCGTAAACCCTCTTTCGAAGCACAGGAAGAACAGGAGCATTTCTTCGAATTCCAATTCAAAGGTCAACCCCTTCTTTACCAGTTCGAACATGCGTTGGGGCGTTATCTCGGGATTTTTGTCTTTCAA
>DASRBR010000176.1:0-8974 GCA_035653495.1 Verrucomicrobiia bacterium | reverse complement strand
GTTGCACCGAGCAATCGCGCTCATGCAAGTGCAGCACGTTACGCTGGCGATCGCCGATGACCTGCACCTCGATGTGCTTGGCGCGCGGGATGTATTTCTCCAGAAACACCGCCGGATTGCCGAACGCGCGGCCCGCTTCATTGCGCGCTTCGTCCAACAGGTCCGCAAGGTCCGACGCCTTGTGAACGACGCGCATTCCGCGTCCGCCGCCGCCGTAAGCGGCCTTGATCATGAGTGGAAAACCGATTTCCTTCGCCGCTTTCAACGCCTCAGCCCGGTCTTCGATGGGATTCTCCGTTCCCGGCAGCGTCGGCACGCCAACTTTTTGGGCCAGCTCGCGCGCAGCGACCTTGTCGCCCATCATATGCAGCAATTCCGGTCGCGGCCCGACGAACGTGATTCCTGCGTCCAGGCAGGCTTGCGCGAACTCGCCGTTCTCGGAAAGAAAGCCGTAACCCGGATGGATGTAATCGACCTCTTTTTCCTTCGCCAGCGCCACGATGCCTGCGATGTCCAGATATGCGCCGACCGGCCCCTTGCCTTCGCCGACGAGATAGGCTTCATCGGCCTTGAACCGATGCACCGAAAGGCGGTCTTCCTGCGCGTAAATGGCCACCGTGCGCAAGCCAAGCTCCGTCGCCGCGCGAAAAACGCGAATGGCGATTTCGCTGCGATTGGCCACGAGCAGTTTCTTGACGCGCGCGGGCGCAGGCAATCGGGGCGTTTCGTCTCCAGACGCGGTCGTTCGAGCTTTGGCAGTCATGTCGTGGGGCGAGTATATAAACCAGCGAAGGGGCGTTTGCAAAAGGATTAAAGCAAGCTGGTTAAATGAGTTAAACAGTTAAATCGTTAAATAATTACCATGGTTTTACGGTCGCATTTTGCAAGGGGACCATTTAACGATTTAACAATTTAACCCTTTAACCAGCATCGACTGGATTTTTACCGCAACTCCGGTACATTGCATAAGTAGAGGGAAACCAACTTTATGACGACTGACATTGACCATTTCACCGTGCTTTTGGTCGAAGACGACCTTAATGACATTTTTCTCGTTAAACGAGCCTTCAAACGCGCCGATATCCGCAATCCGTTGCAGGTCGTGACCGACGGCGTGGAGGCGATCCATTATCTCCAAGGCGTTGGTAAATATGCAGATAGGACGTTGCATCCGTTGCCCAAGTTAATCGTGATGGACATCAAAATGCCGCGAAAATCGGGTTTCGAAGTGCTGGAATGGATCAAGCGCGACGGCACATTGAAGCGCATCCCGGTAGTCATCGTTTCGTCCTCCGACCAGCCGCAAGACATCAACCGAGCTTACGAACTGGGCGCGAACGCCTACATGATCAAGCCGATGGATTTCCGCTCGGTCGAGCACCTGTTCCAATCCATCACGCATTATTGGGGCCTCGAATGCGCCAAACCGGAAGTGCGCGAAGAAGAAGAGCAGCACGCGTAGCGAAGTTAAAAGCGGGACAATTTAACCTTTTAACGAATTCGATTCTTCTGTACGAACGCTTTGCTCGCGAATGCGCCAGCGTTTCATTTCCGCCCATCCAGACTTGTCGGGCAGCACGGCTATGACGACTACCAGGATCAAGGGCATCATCACCATGCCCAATGCGTAGAGTTCCGGGTTGGTGCGAAGTATAAGGCGTGCCACAATTCGTACCCCCGGTATGAAAAAAATACCCAACGGCATCAGCCCAATCAAGAGCAAGGCGTCAGGCCAACTCTTTGCCTTCACCCACCACCAACAGCCTGTAATGACACCGACATAGCCTGCAAGGAAGATAAACATGCCAAGGATAAACTCGTTCTCGTGCGTTTGAAAGATGCCGAGGCGAAAGACCACGAGAATTATTCCCACGAAGATGCCCAAAATCCCAAACACAATTCCGAGAACCGCGTTTCTTCTACAGCGAACGATATACTCCGTCTTTGATGAATGCGAGTGTGGCCGGGTTCGTCGGCGACGCGGCTTGGAAGAGTTTCTGTCCTCCATTGCGAGCAAGCCAACAAACAGTCCGAGTTGGCCAAGAGGGCCGAAAAAAATGCCGATCAACACAAGGGCACCAGGGTAACCCTTTGCCATGGCGAGATTGTAACATCCCCAAAAAAAGCTGGCGTAGCTCCCCAGAACTCCTATCAACGCAAGAATACCGTCAAATTCTCCCAGCGGACTTCTTGCGCCCGGCTTTGCGCGAAAGATGATTGCAAGCATGATCAAACTCATGGAGAAAATCCATAGCACCAATGCAACCAATGCTTTCTTTCGGCGTCTCGAGGTCATTCTCTACCTTTTTCACTTTTTCTTGCGCGGGATGCGGCAAAAGGCTTTATATGAAGTCAGGGTTGGTTTGGCCACACATTTCGGAACAATCTCGATCGAGATGCGAGCCAAGCTGAAAAAAGGATGTGCCAAGCGCGGAAGAGTTCGGTGCCCGGCAAACTAGCGCATGCTCCACGCAAAATCCAGCGCCAGAGGTCAATTTTATTTTCCAAAGCGCATTTTAAAATCTCGACGATTTTGCGGCGTCCTGTCACCATGCTCTCGTGTGCCTTGTCCGCGTGGACTTTGGTCGAACCAATCAGCTACGAGAAGTCAGCCCAGAACGCGGGATTTTGACCAGGTGTTTCACCTCGTTTCAGCTTGTTTCACCTGGTTTCAGCTATCAGGAAAAAAATGTCCTACCAGGAAAGTTTCACTTACGCGAACAGTCTGCGGGGATTTCGACGCTTTCCGTTGCACCTTGTTCCATCTTGTTCCACTTACACCACGCTAAAACACGATAAAACACGCTATTTTTAAAAAATTTTATTGGCAGTCAGCCGGACGACCCCGAGCAATGAAAGATCGAACGCCCAATAGATGGAAATCAGGAACATTCGATGTTCGTCGTTCGACGTTGGATGTTCGACGTTCTCTCAAGGCCAGATTGTTCCCCTTGTTTCCATATCTTGACGTTCACCCCGAAGGCTGCGATTTTTTATGCGGCTTGACGCAGGAAACATCAGTTGCGGCGGCAAGCAATTTGTTCGCTGAGGCATCGAAAACTCCCGCTGTGCAGTCCCTGCTGCGGCGATTGGAGGCGGGCGGCGCATTGTCTTGTGCCGGCGTCAGCGCAGCCGCGCAGCCGTTTCTCGCCGTGCTTTTGCGCCATGTTTTTCCCAAGCGGCCAATCGTCATCGTCGCCGATGGCCTCAAAACGCAGGAAAGTTTTCAGCAAGATATCGAAACGTGGCTGGCCGTCGCCGAGTTTAAAGTTGAAGGTTTAAAGTTTAAAGTTGAGGACGCACCGGCAGCAAGTTCTGCCACTCCGCGCTCCGCGCTCCGCACTCTGCAATTCTTCTACCCTGCCTGGGAAATTTTGCCGCACGAATCCAAGCTGCCGCACCCGGACATCATCAGCGAACGATTGGAAACACTCGTTGCCTTGTCTAAACAATCCGAAATCCGAAATCCGAAATCCGCAATCGTCACCGCCAGCGTGGCGGCTTTGCTGCAACGGACTTTCCACGAAAAAGACATCGCATCACGCACGCGGACTTTGAAACGCGGCGACCGCATCGAGCCGCTCGATTTGGTCGAATGGCTGGAAGACCAGGGTTACGAGCCTGAGGCGCAGGTCACGCAAAAAGGCGAACTCGCGTTGCGCGGCGGCATTCTCGATATTTATCCGCTCACCAGCTCGTGGCCAGTGCGCCTGGAATTTTTCGGCGACGAATTGGAATCCTTGCGCCAGTTCGATCCCATCACGCAAATCTCGCGCGATCAAATCACCTCTGTCACGCTTCCGCCCGGCGGCGAATTGGGCATCCTCAAACGAATGCGGAGTGGGGAGCGTGGAGTGCGGAGTGGAGAAACTGCTGAACTCGCCACATTGCTGGATTACTTGCCGCCTGAAACGATTTTTTTGGTTTGCGAACCGGAGAGCGTTGCCGCTAATGCCGAGCAATACGAGCAACAGGTTCCCGCTGACGATCCGTTCTTCATTTCGTGGGAAGACTTTCGCGAACAGGCGCTCGCAAAGCAGATGAGCTTGTTGGAAGTGGCCGACTCGCCTGATGCTTCTGACATCACGTCGCATGCGTCCTATTCGTCTCATGACGGTTGCACCCTAAATTTCCCCTCGCTCGACGCTTTCCGTCCGCTCGGTTCACAAGCGCCTGACCCGCAGATCGCCGAGGCGCAGCGCCGGGAATTTTTCGCGCAATTGCATCGCTGGTCGCGGCAGGGTTATGCCGTGCATGTTTTCTGCAACAACACGGGCGAACGCCAGCGCTTCGAGGAGATTTGGAAAGATTACGGCTTTCATCAAGAAATCAAGGTTACGGCTCCGGAACCAGGTAGGGACAGCGCGCTGCGCCGTCCGAGCGGACATCGCAGCGCGCTGTCCCTACCACGAGAAGATTCATCCGTGCAGAAAGGCGATCCTTCTGGCGCAATTCACCCTTCCGGTTCATTGATCATGCATCTGGGCGCGCTGGGCCGCGGGTTCATCCATGACGAATCGAAGCTGGTGGTCGCCACTGACGCGGAGATTTTCGGCCGTTACAAGGTGCAACGCCCGCGCCGGCTCAAGTCGCCGCACGCCGCGGCCGCGCGCTCTGCGTTGGACATTGACTTCACCGATTTTGAGGAAGGCGATTACGTCGTTCATCTGCAGCACGGGATCGGGCGTTTTCTTGGTTTGAAAGTTTTGCCGGTGACGCTCGGGCGAAAACATTCCACGCATCTCGATGCGCCTCCGCCGGAAGAGTCCGGCCAGGAATGTCTCGTCATCGAATACGCGCCGAACGATCCGCAGCAATCGCCGCCCAAACTTTACGTGCCGGTGACCGAAGCGCATCTCGTCAGCAAATACGTCGGCGCGGGCAAGGCGCGTCCGCCGCTCAACGCGCTCGGCGGCACGCGTTGGGCAAAGGCCAAGGCGCATGCCGAACGCGCGGTGCGGGACGTCGCCAGCGAACTGCTCGCCATCCAGGCCGCGCGCGAATCGCAGCCGGGCCACGCCTTCCAGCCCGACACGCCGTGGCAACGCGAGTTTGAAAGCGCATTTCTTTATGAGGAAACCCGCGACCAGATGCGCGCCATCAATGAAACCAAGAGCGACATGGAACGGCCCAAACCGATGGACCGGTTGATTTGCGGCGACGTCGGTTTCGGCAAAACGGAGGTGGCCATTCGCGCCGCGTTCAAGGCGGTGATGGACGGGAGACAAGTCGCGGTGCTCGTTCCCACAACGGTTCTGGCGCAGCAGCATTACAACACCTTTCGCGAGCGCATGGCGGATTACCCGGTGCGCGTGGAATTGCTTTCGCGTTTTCGAAGTCCGCGCGAGCGGGCGCGGGTTGTGCGGGATTTGCCGGCTGGTTCGGTGGACATTGTCATCGGCACGCATCGGCTGCTGCAAAAAGACATCGCGTTCAAAGACCTTGGGCTGGTGGTGATCGATGAGGAACAGCGCTTTGGCGTTTTGCACAAGGAAAAATTCAAGCAACTCCGCCGGCTCGTGGATGTGCTCACGTTGAGCGCGACGCCGATTCCCCGCACGCTTTATCTTGCGCTCACCGGCGCGCGCGACATGAGCACAATCGAAACGCCGCCGCAGGACCGTTTGCCGGTCGAAACCATCGTCGCGCAATATGACGAGCGGCTCATCCGCGACGCAATCCAGCGCGAGTTGAACCGGGGCGGGCAGGTTTTCTTTTTGCACAATCGAGTGAGCACGATTGAAGGGATGGCGCACAAGTTGCGCGCGCTTTTGCCGCACGCGCGGATCGTTGTGGGCCACGGCCAGATGCACGCGGACGACCTTGAGGAAGTGATGACGAAATTCGTCAACGGCGAAGCGGATGTATTGCTCTCGACGACCATCATCGAAAGCGGCCTCGATATCCCGAACGCCAACACCATCATGATCGATCGCGCGGACCGGTTCGGCTTGAGCGATCTGTATCAATTGCGCGGGCGCGTGGGTCGTTACAAGCACCAGGCGTATGCGTATCTGTTGCTGCCGCGCCACGCCGGCCTGCTCGCCGACGCCCGCAAACGCATCACCGCCCTCAAACAATATTCGACGCTCGGCAGCGGCTTCAAGATCGCCATGCGCGATTTGGAAATCCGCGGCGCGGGCAACATGCTCGGCCCCGAACAAAGCGGTCAAATCACCGCAGTCGGGTTCGAGCTTTATTGCCAGTTGCTCAAGCAAAGCGTCGCGGCATTGAAAGGTGAGAAGGTCAAACCGCGTGTCGAGGTGCAGGTGCGATTTGATTTTCTGGCGTTGAATCCCGGCGAGGAAGGCACGGAAATTAAAAAGGAAAAAGGAAAAATTAAAAACGAAGAAGAACCTCTGGGCATCAGCATTCCACGTGAAGTGGCCAGTTACATGAGCGCGGCCGATTCTCAAGACGCAACACGCAACGCGCAACAATCCGTTCCCAAAGTCAGCGCATTTATTCCGTTGTCTTACATTTCAGAGGCGCAACAGCGCATCGAGATTTATCGCAAGCTCGCGCAGGCGAATGAGAAGGCGGCGCTGGACAGTTTGCAGACTGAATTGCGCGACCGTTTTGGCCCATTGCCGCCGGCGATGGAGATGCTTCTGCAAGTGGGCGAGCTGAAAATCCTTGCCAGCGAACGTGGCATTACAGTCATGGAAGTGAAGGAAGACCGGCTGATGCTCACGCGCAACAACGATTACATCATGCTGGGCGGAAAATTCCCGCGGCTGACCAAACCCGATGCCAAAGGGCGGTTGAAGGAGATCAAAAAGCTGCTGCTGGCCTTGTAGCTGAATACGTGACACGCACCCGACTCTCTATCAAATGAAACTGCCTTTTTCGCCCATCGTTCCCTCGAAAAGCTTGAGAAACAGGGACTTTCAGTTCTTGCAAAAAGTCCACATTTCTGCGATAAATCGCCGGTTCAAGCACGAACAGTTCAGTGGAAAAATCGGGCGTGAAGTTCACACAACTTTCGCTGCGATTCGGAAGGAAGGAAAAGGGTTTGTTATGAAAAGTTTTCGCTTCTTTGGGCAATTCAGCCTTCTGGGAGTTGCACTCTCTCTTTTGCTCATCAGCACGTTCGTCAGCCGCGCTCAAACCGGTCCTCCAGTTCCGGCATTCGAGGTGACCATCACAACGCCGACCAATGGCGAAGCTTTTCCTATCGGCGCAGAAGTCCTCATCAGCGCAACCGCCAAGGATGCCAACGGCTTCATCAACACGATGTCCTTTTATTCGGGAACGAACCGCCTGGCGGCTTGGGTGATTGATCCAATTTTTCCCATCCCAACCAACGACACGCTCACGCTTTCGTATGATTGGACCAATGTTCCTCCGGGTGCATACACGTTGACTGCCGTCGCGGGTGACAATCACGGTTTGTCCGTCACATCCGCGCCGGTAAACATCACCGTGGGCCTGAAGCCGCCGCCGATTGTCACCATCATCGCAACGGACCCCATCGCTGTTGAACCGGGCACGAACACGAACCACATCATCATTACGCCGCTCGCCTCGGCAGCATCGGCATACCCGAGTTTCACCAATTATTGCACCGGCACGAACACGGCGACTTTCCTGGTGCGGCGTATTTCTGGCATCATCTCGCCACTCGTGCCAGCCGAGCCTCTTCCCACAAATGACCTTACGGTTTACTACACGATCAGCGGCACCGCATCCAACGGCGTGGACTACGAAACCTTGCCCGGTTATGTGACCATCCCTGCCTACAAAAATTACGCGCTGATCACGGTCAATCCTTTGGAAGATAACGATGCTTCCAATTCGCCGCCGTTCAGCACGGTGATTCTCACGCTCGTTCCGCCGCCAACGCTTAATCCCGGCTCGGCAGAACCATATCGTATCCACTGGCCGGACAAGGCGGGCGCGATCATCCTTGAAGAATATTTGTTCCCGTTCGGGCCGCCCATCGGGCCTTGCGGGCCACCGCTTGCCGGAACGGCCTTCGCTCCATTCCACGGCTGCTTCCCCGCAACAAACGGCATGCCTTATTGCCTCGAAGTTTCCAGCAACTTGACCGCATGGACTCCGGTCTGCACCAACCTGGTCCTCAAAAATTGCATTCAGTTTGTGGACCCAGACGCGTGTAATCTCAGCAATTGTTATTATCGCGTGGTGCGTCCGACCGCGGTACCGGTTTACTAAATAGAAGATTGTTCGGGATTGGTTGCACAATTTTCGGCAAACAAATTTGGCGCCGCAGATTTTTCTTATTTTCACGCTTTCATGCGCGAACTGGTCAGTCTGCCATGACGCGCGTCCGTAATCGTCCTAACCTTTTCTCCCTACAGGGCTTTGGGTGCAACACCCTAATGCGGCTCACGACATTGGCGGGCTACGTTTGTTACGAGTGAGAAAGGGGAGTGCCGGGGTTGGCTGTAAGGGTGCCTCCCTTTTCACGCTCGCCACGATGAGCGGGACGGAAAGTGGAACATGAAGAAGACCGTAAAAAACGCCGAACCTGGACCAAGACCAGCAGACCTCTTTCCGTTGCAAATTTTTTCATCCGGATTTTGCGGCGATTATCATCGTCATCGTCGCGGCGGCCGTGGCAGCGGCCGCCAAACACCTTGGAGAAAGTGGGGATGAAGTCCGTCAACGTCAATGGACTTTCCGCGCGTTGCCAATGACATGCGTGGCCGCGCCGAATCCATTGGCGTTGGCGGGAAAAGTTGAGATCATCTCTCAACTATTGTTCGTGGTGCTTGCGTTTCCATTCTGCTTCCGCCTGAACGCAATCGTCGCAGATGAAAACCGCGCATTTCGGGCATTTGTCCGGCAGAATGAATGGGTAGCTGTGTCGAAAATAGCGCGACCTTGCCTCGAGATATTCCTGCGAAGGCATTGGCCAGTTCTTTTTATTGTCCACGATTTTGGTTTCCATGTAGGTGTGATGGATTTCGCAAAAATCCGATTCACCGCGCGCATCGCAGACCTTTTC
>DASRBR010000175.1:0-10163 GCA_035653495.1 Verrucomicrobiia bacterium | reverse complement strand
TTACGAGCAGCAGGTGGACAGCCACAACGCGCTCAAGACTTCCATCGAGCAGCGCGACACCGCGTCCCCGCAGCATCCGGAGAGCATCGCCGCTTATGCGCGATGGGCGGTGGCGTCAGTCAAACATTTTCACGGGCGCCGCATCATCTGGGAAATCTGGAATGAACCGAACGGCTTTTTCTGGAAACCAAAACCGGACGCCGAACAATATTCCGCTCTCGCGCTTGCAACCGCCAAGGCCATTCGCGAAGCGGAGCCGAAGGCGACTGTCATCGGCCCGGCGCTTTCGGGATTTCAACCGCCGTATATGGAAACGTTTTTAAAATCCGGTGTGCTTCAATATCTGGATGCTGTCAGCGTGCACCCGTATCGCAACTGGAAAGAATGGCCGGAAACCGCGGAAGGTGGATATCAGAATTTGCGGAAGGAGATCGAGCAATACGCTCCAGCGAACAAAAAAAATCTGCCGATCATCTGCGGCGAATGGGGTTATTCGACAAAGGCTGGCGAACTTCCATTGGAAATGCAGGCAGCGTATCTCGTGCGCCAGCAATTGTTCAATCTGCTCAACGGCGTTCCACTTTCCATCTGGTATGATTGGAAAAACGACGGCACGAACCCGCACGAAGTGGAGGACAATTTCGGAACAGTGACTGATAAACTCGCACCGAAACCAGCCTACAACGCCATCAAGCTGATGACGCATGAACTCGCCGGGTATCGAATCAATAAGCGATTGGAGACGGACAAGAATGATTTCGTTCTGCTGTGCACGAGACCGTTCGGCAAAAATAAAATCGTCGCGTGGACAACCGGCGAACCGCATCCGGTGAAAATAAAAGCGACCAACGCTGGTGCGCACAATTTGGCCGGCATCACAGGACTTGGAGAACGTTTTCAGGTCCAAAGCCAGAATGGGCAATGGACGATTCCTTTGGAATCATTGCCAAAATATATCACTGTGAAATGAGAGGCGCCCAAACGAACCGCAATTGCTTCGACGCAAAACACACATCACGCAATACTTCGTCACTGATTCCGAATCGTGCCGTTGGGCATGATGGTGTTGGTGAAGGTCGCGCCGGTGATGTTCCAGCCATTGGTGACGGCATTGAGAAAGTTTGCGTTGGCAAGGACGGTAAAGCTCAAGTTTGCAGAAGTCAGGTTTGCGTTCGTGAACGTCGTGTCGGTCAAGTCCGACGAACCAAACGTGGCGTGGCTGCAGTTTGCGCCGTTGAAATTCGCGCCGAACAATTCCGAATCGCTCAAATTAGCCGTCTGGAGAGACGCGCGCACCAAAATGGCATCGATGAGGCTGACCTGGCTCAAGCTGGCAAGGTTAAGACTCCGGTTTGTCGCGGGTTGATTGAGGATTTGCCAGACGAGAAGCGCTTGCGCATTCAGCACCGTATTGGAATTGATCAGCGTGTTGTTGAACTCGACAAATGCGAGGTTGGCGTTGGTGAAATTCGCGCCGCGCAAATCCGCGCCGCTCAAGTCGGCGAACGCCATGTTCGCTCCCTTCAAATTCACGCCGTTCAAATTCACATTTTCGAGGAACGTGTCGCTCAGGTCCTGGTTCGTGAAAACGAGATTGGTGGGCCCGTTGTTGACGAGTTTCCACGCCAGCAGCGGTTTGGCATCCAAAGCCGTGTCTGCGTCGATCTTCATTCCTTTAAAAATGGTAAAATCCAGATTCGCCCCGGTCAGGATGGACGAACTCATGTCCGCACCGCCCAAATCCGTGCCAAAAAAAGTCGCGGAACTGAAATCGCCGAAACTACAGTCGGTATTTGTCATTTCGGACTCGTCGAAAATTGTCCCGATGGCATTCACGTTGAACAAATCCGCCGCCGTCAAATCCGCGCCCGTGAGATTGGCGTTGCGCACGTCGGCCCCGGCAAAAATAGCCCGTTGCAGCGTGGCCGATTTCAGGTTTGCGCCGAACAACGAAGCCCCGAAGAAATCCGCCCCGACAAGCTGGCCGGACGCCAGCGCCGAGTTGTCCATTTGCGCGTATTCCTCGTCAATGATGGATTGCACGCGATAAAATCCACCCGTGCTGTTCGTATCCAGCACGCCAAGGGTTTGATGCAATGCGCCGGTGATCGGGCTGCCGATGTTCGTCCACGTCTTCAAATCCATGCTCCGTTGCAATTGAAATTGCGGCACGAGCACCGTGTCGCCAACCGGCGTGACCGACTGCGCTTGCCAACGGATGAGCGCGTGATTTTGGTTGGTGAGCGTGAGCGAGACACTGAAATTACGCTGAGCGAAAATGTTTATGGAGAATGAAAAAATGAGTCCCAGCGAGACGATGAATCGCCCGCTCCAAACGTTTTTTTGCCGCAGCCGGCGTGAAGAGGCTTTGATATCCCCACCCCCATATATCAAAACCTCTTCACGCGGGTTGCTCGAAATCAAATTGATTGGGCGCATCCAGTTCATTCCACGGTTGTCACGCGATAAAACCGCGTCTGATTCGTGCCGAGCGTCGTGTCCAGGAGCGAAATGGTGTTGCCTGTTCCCGCGACGCTGCCCGGAACCGTGCTCCAACTCGCATCGGTCAGTTGATTTTTGTATTGAAGTTGATAAGTCAAACCGACGACAGACGTGCAGGCGATTGCGGGCCCGTTACTGGTCACGCTCGAACCGCGCAACAACAATTGTCCATCGAGAATGCCGTCCAAATCGCGGTCGATGCCCATGCGCCTTCCTGTCCCGACTGGCACCAGCGTGTAAGTTTGCTCGCTGCCAGGCGCAGCCAGCGCGCGCAACGCCGCGGGCGTGTAGTTCTCGCCCGGCCTGTCGGAGAGGAACATGGCGCTGTTCGTATCGTAAAACCATCCGCGTGCCGCGCCATTTTCCATCCCTTTCACAATCAGGTCCACGCGGTTTGTTCCGGTGGTCACCATCGAAATCATCGTGTTAATGAGCGCAACCGAATTGGAATTGTTGATGGTGATTTGCTTTCCGACGCTTGCCGCGGTGTCCTGGCTCGGCAATCCGGGCGAACGATTGATGTCGTTGGTGACTCCTGGAATCAAATCCGAACCCGTGAACGAAAGCAGGAATGCAATCATGTCGGCGGTTTGCTGGTCATTGGTGAACGACAGGCCGTCCTGCAAAAAACGCACGAGGGTATCCGCGCTGCCGTCATGTGAGAAGCCGAATCCGGCGCGGCTGTTGGTATGGCCCAAATCCATTCCCAGTTTGTCGAACAGGTTGCGCAACGATGGAATTTTGAATGGCAATTCAGAAGAGCGCGGCAGTTCAATCATCGCTATATGATGCGAATTGTTTGTGCTCACCGGCAGCGATACCCAATGATTCGTGATGAAATTCATGTCCGTGCCCAAGCCGGTCGGCAGCGTGTGGCAAACGATGCAATCGGGCGTGGTGATAAGCCGGAAGGAGTTCATCCCATTGACGGCATTGCCGTTTGGCAATTGGGCGCCGGCAGGCAGCGCGCCGCGGCCAAGCGCGAAATGCCCGGGAATCGGCAGGCTGGTGGAAAGCGAATTGTCCAGATTGCGGTACGGGTTCGGCCCGAATCGTATTGTTGCCAAAAAGCTCTTGAACTCCTGCATTTGATTTGTTGTCAGCCCGCCATTCGGCATCCCCTGCAGGTTCGTGAAGGTCGGGCCGAACGCCTCGAGGCCTTCACGGTCGCCGCGCCAATGAAACGGCTCGTGCCCGATGATGTCTTGCAGCGTCAAAGTCGTCATCGGGCCTTTCATTGGATGAAAATTGTTCGTTGGGTTCGGCGGGTTGTTGGCGAAATTGAACGTGTGATCGATGAACGCCATCGTGCTGGTCTGGTCGCCCAGGTCCCACGCGAGCCGGTCAAAACGCGCATCCACATGGCAGGAACCGCAAGCTGCCTGGCCAAGGCCGGATGTCAGGTGCGTGTTGTAAAGGAATGGCCGGCCCAACTTAATCACTTGCGGCGTGGGATCGAAGAGTTGCACAGTGGAAACAACCGTTTGGCCGACGGTATCGACGGTCGAGATGCTGTTGTCAAAACGATTAAAAACGTACAGGCGATTGTGTCCTTCATCCAATGCAAGCCCGGTCGGTCCCTGGCCGACATTGATGGTTGGATTGACCCCGGCACGATTGCCCTGCGCATCGATTATGATCAAATTAGCCGAGCCCATCCCGGTGACGTACCCGCGGGTGCCATCCGAACTCCAAATAATCCCGCGAGGATCGCCGATGCTCATGTCTCGTTCGGTATCCGTCACCTGCGGCGTCTGGTAATTGAGATGCGGATTCAAGTCCACCACCGTGTTGGTCAGACTGGATGGATCCACTTGCGCAAGCTCGACACGCACGAAAATCCCATTCAACACCGGCGTAAACCGGGTTTGATTAATCGCATCCGTGCCGACCACACAGATTTTTCCAGAAGCCGGATTCACTGCGGTGGCCATGCAGATGTTCATCAACCCGCATGCATAAGTGATGGAAAAATTCGTCGTGTTGATCACCGCCAAATCATGGTCGGGCATGTCCCAGCCGGGAACGCGTCCGGTGAACGCCGCGTTGGTACCGCGGATGTATTCTGTCCAATCGCCGTTGTTGTCGTCCATCCAGCGGCCCGCCCTGTTCTTTTTGACAATCAACCCGGTGCGCGGCGGCGGATTTGTGAGAACAGCATTGATTGCGGGGACGAAATTCGTGCCGCTGTTCGGTGGCGGATCAAGACCGTGCGATGGTGCGTCAGGAAAAGTGACGGCGCTCGGTTTTGGGGCATCGTTCAGATCAGAAATCCCATCGCTGATGATGGTCGAGGCGTTGCCCGATTCAAAAATTGCCACATAAACTCTGCCGCCATCGGGGCTGACCGTCATTGCGCGTGGGCGATTGCCGTCAATGGTAAGATTGGTCACGACTTGCGAATTGAGCGGATTGAAAACTTGAACCGTGTTCGGCCGGCCGCACGAAACATAAGCCAGTTGCGGCGAACCGGCGAAAACGATGTCCGACGGCTGATTGGTGGTGTTGATGGTGTTGAACACGCGCATCGTGCTGATATCAATGACGCTGAGCGTGCCGGAGATGTAATTGGCGACCCAAAGTTCGTTGGTCGTGCGGAAGCAAACACTCACCGGATTGATCCCCACAGCGATGCTCGCCAGCGAAACGGGCGTGCCGGAGGTCACGTCGAAGATTTCCACGTGGTCATCGGGAAGATTGCAGACGGCGAGTTTGGTGCCATCGGGACTGAGCGCGACAGGATGCACTGGCGGCGTTTCCCAATTGAAGAAATTGTTCGTCGTGAATTGAGCTCGCACTTGCAACGTCGCGAGCAAACAAATAACGGCGATGACGCTGAACGATGGCAGCCGTTTATTCACGCGCAGTTGGCCGTTCTGCACGCAAAAACACAAGACACTTCTGATTCATGTCACGTAGAGTCGGGTTATTGGGTTTCCGTTTGTGGGGTTTTATCAAAATAGTGACCCCTTGGGAAGTGTGCGTTTGAAGGCACACCCAGAGAAAATGCCTTTAACCTCCACCCAAATAGGCGCTCTTGACCTGCGGACTTTGGCGCAAAGCCGCGGAAGCATCTCGCAAAATGATGCGCCCGGTTTCGAGCACATAACCGTAAGTGGAAATTTCCAGCGCGAGGTTCGCATTTTGTTCCACGAGCAGGATCGAGATGCCATGCTGGCGGTTGATCTCGACAATTTTTTCGAAAATCGTTTTCACCAAAAGCGGCGCGATGCCCAGCGAGGGTTCGTCCAGCATCAGAAATTTCGGTTTGGCCATCATTGCGCGGCCAATCGCCAGCATCTGTTGCTCGCCACCGGAAAGCGTCCCCGCGACCTGCTTCTGCCGCTCCTGCAATCGGGGAAAGATGCCGAAGATGTAATCCAATTCCTGCAGGATGGCATTGCGGTCCTTCTGCAGATAAGCGCCCATCCTCAGGTTTTCCATGACGGTCAGATTGGCAAACACCATGCGGCCTTCGGGCACGTGTGAAAGGCCGAGCTTGACGATTTGATGCGCTGGCAAGTTCGTGATGTTGCGGCCCTCGTAAATGACCTCGCCCGCCTGCGACTTGAGCAATCCTGAAATTGCGCGCAATGTGGTGGTCTTGCCCGCGCCGTTCGCGCCGATCAGGGTCACAATGTCACCTTGTTTGACTTCAAGCGAAATCCCGCGCAACGCGCTGATCGCGCCGTAGTTGACGGTCAAATTTTTGATTTCCAGCATCCGGAAGAAAATTAAAAATTAAAAAAGATGATTAAAATGGAAAATCGGTCATGCGCTTTCTGTTTCATGCTAATTTCAAATTTTAGATTTTTAATTCCTCTCCGAGGTAGGCTTCAATCACCTTCGGGTCCTTCCGCACCTGCTCCGGCGTTCCTTCGGCGATTTTCACGCCGTAATCCAAAACCGCGATGCGCTGGCACATGCCCATCACCACTTGCATGTCATGCTCGACCAGCAAGACAGCAATTCGATACTTGTCCTTCACGAACTGGATCAACTTCATCAAATCCACTTTTTCCGTCGGGTTCATGCCAGCGGCGGGCTCGTCCAGCAAAAGCAATTTCGGCCGCGTGGCCAGCGCCCGAACGATCTCCAACCGCCGCTGGTCGCCGTAAGGGAGGCTCGTGGCGATTTCATCGCGAAAACGCGTCAGCTTGAATAGTTCCAGCATTTCCATCACTTGATCAGCAATCGCCTTTTCACATTGGCGGAATTGGTTGCCGCGCCACAACGCATTGCGCACGCCGTGCGAACTGTGCAATTGCAGCGCTGCGCGAACATTATCAAACACGGTCAGGCTCGGGAACAGCCGGATGTTCTGGAAGGTGCGCGCCAAACCGAGCGCGGCGAGTTGATACGGCTTGTGCCGCAAAATCGAGCGACCGTTGAACAAAATGTTTCCCAACGTCGGTTGATACACGCCGGTGATGAGATTGAACACCGTGGTTTTCCCCGCCCCATTCGGGCCAATCAATCCGACCAAATCATTCGGGCAGATTTGCAGATTCAGCGCCGACACCGCCGTTAATCCGCCGAAGCGGATGGTGCAGTCTTCGACCTTCAGCAGCGCCGCGCCGGAATTTTCAATCGCGCTCATCAGGAACATATTTGCCTGCCGGTTTGGTCGCGGCAGGTCCCAAAGGCCATGGGAACCAAAACAACCCCTGCGGCCGCACCATCATTAGGATAATTATCAGGAACGAATAGATGATCATGCGGTAATCAGAAAAGCCGCGCAGATATTCCGGCAGCAACGTCAGCAAAACCGCCGCAAGAATCACCCCAGCCGTCCGTCCCATGCCGCCCAAAATCACCATCACCACAATATCGATCGATTTCATGAAATCGAAACCGGTCGGTGACAAAAATTGCTTGTGATGCGCGTAAAGGCCGCCCGCGATGCCTGCAAAGAACGCCCCCACCACGAACGCGATGACCTTGTAACGCACCGGGTTGATGCCCATGGCGCTGGCCGCGACTTCATCATCGCGCACCGCGATGAACCCGCGTCCGTAGGTGGAATGGACAAGACAGCCGATGACATATACAGTGATCGCCGCCGCCGCCCAAACCCAGAACAAGTTTGTGTAGTTCGGGATGTCCTTGAGGCCGCTCGCCGCGCCGACCGAGTCCATGTTCTGGAAGACCACGCGGATGATTTCACCGAACCCAAGTGTCACAATGGCCAGGTAATCTCCGCGCAAGCGCAGCGACGGCACGCCAACCACAAGGCCCACGACCGCCGCCATCAACCCGCCCAAAATGAGCGCGACCAAAAAAAGAACCGGATGCAGCTTGTCGGCGATCTGGGGCGAAAACACCAGCGTGAATTTGGCCGCCGTGTAACCGCCCACTGCCATGAAGCCAGCGTGCCCGAGGCTGAACTGGCCGGTGTGGCCGTTGATGAGATTGAGACTGACGGCGAGAATCACGTTGATGCCGACATCAATCGCAATACCGAGGTAGTAACGATTGAATTGTTTTGAAAAATAAGAAACGACAAAGGCCGCCGCCAGCGCCAACAGCAACCATCGTTTTGCGCCGCGCAGCATCACACTTTCTCCACCTGCGCTTTGCCGAGCAGACCGGCAGGTTTGAACAGGAGAATCAAAATCAAAATCGCGAATGAGATGCCGTCGCGATAATTCGACAAGCCCGGCACGCCGCCGGCAAATGTTTCCAGCAATCCCAAAACCAATCCTCCCAGCGCCGCACCCGGCAGGTTGCCGATGCCGCCCAGCACCGCCGCTGTGAACGCGCGCAAGCCCGGTTGAATGCCCATGAGCGGGTCGATGCCTGGCGCGCGCATCGAATAAAAAATTCCCGCCACCGCCGCCAGCGCCGAGCCGAGCCCGAAAGTGAAACTGATGATGCGATTGATATTGATGCCCATCAACGCCGCGGCACGGTCGTTAAATGACACCGCCCGCATTGCCGTCCCCGTTTTGGTGCGCTGAACGATGAACCACAGCATCGCCAGCAAAAGCGCTGTGACAACCAGCACCACGATGTCAGTGCTGTCCACGCTCAAGGCGCCGAGCTGAAAATTTTTCTGCGGCCACAACTTCGGGAATGGCCGCGTCTCCGCGCCGAACACAGCCGGGTGCTGGCAGGTGTTCTCGATGAGCAATGACACGCCGATCGCCGTGATGAGCACCGCCAGTTTCGCCCGCGCGCGCAATGGCCGATACGCCAGCAGTTCGATCAAAATTCCCAAAATCGCGCACGCCAATCCGGAAAGCAGAACGATGGTCACCGCGCCTGAATAGGATTCCGCCGGAAAGAGATGCGCAATCGCCGGCGCGGCAAAATAAGCGCAAAACGCGCCGAGCATCATCACGTCACTATGCGCAAAATTGATGAACCCCAGCACGCCATAAACCATCGTGTAGCCCAAGGCGATCAATGCATAGATGGAGCCGAGCGCGAGTCCATTGATGAGTTGCTGGGCAAAAGAAGTCATCTTGCAAGAAATACCCAAACATCCAAACACCCAAACACCCAGGGAAGCACCAGATGGCAAGCACCAAACTTGCGCAGGCCCGGGCACGTTGCGGTTTTAAGAATTCGTGCTTGGGATTTCTTTGGGTATTTCGACATTGGGTCTTTGGATATTTCCATCCTCATGGATTCACAGTTTCGACATATTTGAACTTCCCGTTTTTCACCTGCAAAATCACCGCCGCCTTGGTCGCGTCACGCTTCTCGTTAATGGTGGTCTTGCCGGTAACGCCGTCGAAATCTTTCGTCGCTGCGAGCGCATCGCGGACTTTCGGGCCGTCGGTCGTGCCTGCCCGCTTGATGGCATCGGCCAAAATCATCATCGAATCATAACCCAGCGCGGCCATGGCATCCGGCAGCTTGCCGTTGAAACGTTTTTGATAAGCCGCGACAAAGTCCTTGCTGTTTTGGGTCGAAATATCCGGCGCGTAATGCGTCGAGAAATAAGTTCCTTCCACCGCATCCTGGCCGATCTTCACCAACTGGTCCGATTCCCAACCGTCCCCGCCGAACAGCGGAACGTTCAGTCCAAGCTGGCGCGCCTGGATGCAAATCAACGCCACGTCCGTGTAATAACCGGGAATGAAAACCGCGTCCGGGTTGGCGGCCTTGATGGCCGTCAATTCCGCCTTAAAGTCCTTGTCGCCGCCGTTGTAATCGAGTTCTGCCACAATCTGCCCGCCATTCGCGATGAACTGTTTTTTGAAAAATTTCGCCAGGCCAATGCTGTAATCGCTCTTCACATCGGTGAACACGGCGACGCGTTTTGCCTTGAGCGTCTTCGTCGCGAAATTCGCCATCACCGTTCCCTGGAAAGGATCAATGAAACAAACGCGGAAAATGTAATCGCCGGTCTCGGTCACCTTCGGATTGGTGGAGGAGGGGGAGATCATCGGGATATGCGCTTCCTGGCAGATGGGCGCTGCTTCCAACGAACGGCTGGACGCAACTTCTCCGAGGATTGCCACGACGCCGTCGCGCGAAATCAATTTGTTCACAGCGTTGGCCGGCTCCCCGGCCTTGGAAAGGTCGTCTTCGGTGAGCAGTTCGATCTTTTTGCCGAGCACGCCGCCCTTGGCATTGAGTTGTTCAGTCGCGAGCAGTGTTCCTTCATGCGACGAAACGCCGAACGTCGCCTCCTTGCCCGTGAGCGACGC
>DASRBR010000174.1:0-4415 GCA_035653495.1 Verrucomicrobiia bacterium | reverse complement strand
CCGCTTCAGGGGTGGTCAAAACAACTCTCCTGAAGAACGCCCCCGCTGGTAAAAGCGGGCCGAAGGGGCCGATTTCCCGCTTTTTTCTGTAAAAATTTCGCTCTCGCGCACGCCAAAATGTGCGATATTGACTAGGGTGTTTCCCTTGACGGGATTTGTATGAGCGCAGTTGTCGAAAAGAAAGGAACGAGAAAAGGCGGGCAGGCATTCAACGGTGATGCGGGCTCTCTCAAGATCAACGGGCACGAGGTAAAGCTTTCCAATTTGAGCAAGGTTCTTTATCCCAGGACCGGTTTTACCAAGGGACAGATCATTGATTATTACCTTCGCATCGCGCCGGTGATGCTGCCTCATCTTAAAGACCGTCCGCTCACTCTCAAGCGCTACCCAAACGGCGTGGAAGCGCCTTTCTTTTATGAAAAGAAATGTCCGACTTTTCGCCCCGATTGGGTCCAAACCGTGTCCGTATATAGCAAGCATAACGAAGATGATATAGACTTTTGCGTGGTGAATGATGTCGCCACGTTGATTTGGGCCGTCAATCTCGCCGATCTGGAATTCCATACCTTGCTGGCCAAAGGCAAGACGGTTGATTCACCCACGATGATTGTTTTCGACCTTGATCCCGGCGAACCCGCCACGCTCCTGGAATGCTGCCGCGTCGGTTGCTGGTTGCATGCGGTCCTGGAAAAGCTCGGCTTGCAAAGTTTCGCCAAAACCTCCGGCTCGAAGGGCCTGCAAGTGTATGTGCCCTTGAACAGTGGCGCAACGTATGACGAAACGGGAGCATTCGCGAAAAAGCTGGCCGAAGGTTTGGAAGAGCAGAACCCGGAACAGGTGGTGGCCAAGATGAACAAAAATTTACGCGGCGGAAAAATTTTCGTGGACTGGAGCCAGAATTCGCGACACAAGACGACCGTGTGCGTCTATTCGTTGCGCGCCAAGGACCGGCCCACCGTTTCCACGCCGGTCTCATGGGATGAAGTTGAGAGCGCAGTTGTCACGAAAAACGCGGACAAGCTCGTCTTTCTACCGGACGAGGTTTTGCGACGCGTGGAAAAGCTCGGTGATCTGTTCAAGCCGCTGCTCAAGCTCAAGCAAAAAGTGCCGAAGATCTAAAAGGAAGTTCAAGTTATGCGACCCATTTGGAAAGGAACAATCAGTTTCAGTCTCATCAATATCCCAATCGTCCTCTATCCCGCTTCGCGCCGCGAAGACATCAGTTTTCACATGTTGCGCGCGTCGGATTTGAGTCCCATCAACTACAAACGCGTCGCCGTGAACGATGGCCGCGAAGTGCCGTGGAACGAAATCGTCAAGGGCTACGAATACGAACCGGGCAAGCACGTGGTTTTGAAGAAGGAGGATTTCGAGCGCGTGGACATCGAATCCACACAGACGATTGAGATCACGGATTTCGTGAAGATTGATGAGATTGACCCGATTTATTATGACACGCCCTATTATCTGGTGCCGCAAAAGGGCGGCGCGAAAGCCTACTCGCTTTTGCGCGACGCGTTGAAAAGAACCAGCCGCGTTGGCATCGCAAAAGTCGTCATCAAGACGCGGCAGCATCTGGCCGCGGTCAAGCCGCGTGGTGAGGTGCTTGTGCTCGAGTTGATGCATTTTGCCGATGAACTCGTCAGCACGAAGGACTTGAGCATCCCGGCCGAACAAAACGTGGGTGCAAAGGAACTCGATTTGGCGACCGACCTCATCAACCGCATGACCGACAAATGGCATCCGGAGAAATATCACGACGATTACCGCGAGGCGTTGATGGATTTGATCCACAAAAAAGTGGAGCAAGGCGGCAAAACACCGGCGCACGGCCCCAAAAAACGGCATCCGACCAACGTGGTGGATTTGGCTTCGATTTTGGAGCAGAGCCTTGCGCAAACGGAAAAGGGTTCTTCTTCGCGCAAAAAGCCAAAGACAGCCGCTCACAAGACGCGCAAAAAGGCGGCTTGAGATTTTAACCGCCGATGGACACAGATGAACGCAGATGCAAACTCGAAGAGAGGGAATGTTTTGGTAGGGACATCGCGCTGCGATGTCCGCGGACGGCGCGGCGCGCCGTCCCTACCGGGTTCAGCGGTTCAATCTCATGAGCCTTAAAGAATACAAACGCAAACGCGATTTTCGGCAGACCCGCGAGCCTGCGGGCAAAATCGCGCCGCGCAAAGAAAAAGGGCTGCAGTTCGTCATCCAAAAACATGCCGCGAGCCATTTGCATTACGATTTTCGATTGGAGATGGAAGGCGTTTTGAAATCGTGGGCCGTTCCCAAAGGGCTTCCCATGAAACGCGGCGACCGGCGTCTCGCGGTCGAAGTTGAGGATCATCCGCTCGATTACGGCGGTTTCGAAGGCACCATTCCACCCGGCAATTACGGCGCTGGCACGGTGATGCTTTGGGACCATGGCACATACAAGGTCGCTTCGGGCGATCCGCTGGAAGCTTTGAAAAATGGCAAATTACACCTGACTCTCGCCGGCAAAAAATTAAAAGGCGATTGGGCGCTGGTGCGGATGCGTCCGCGCGAAACCGACAGCAAGCCGCAATGGCTCATCTTCAAGAGCGGCGAAGATGCTCCGGCGATTCCCGCCCGCGCGGAAGACCGTTCGGTTGTCAGCCGCAAATCCATGGAAGAAATCGCTTCCGGCGACAGCCCGCAATGGCAAAGCAATCGTCAAACGACGAAGCGCGTCAAAAAAACAAAGCCGGCAAATACCGTCGAACCGGTCATCGGCGCAGACCTTTCCAAACTGCCGCGTGAAAAGCCACATTTCATCGAGCCGATGAAATGTCTTTTGGTTGAAGAGTTGCCGAAGGCCGGCGATTGGGTTTTCGAAATCAAATTTGATGGAGTGCGCGCTTTGGGAATCAAAACCGGCGCAAAGATTTCTTTGATTTCGCGTAATGAAAAGGATTTGACGCAGAAATATTCGCCCGTCGCCGAGGCGTTGCGATCACTCCCATGCCGCGACGCGCTGATTGACGGCGAAGTCGTGGCCGTGGATGAGCAGGGCCGCTCGCGTTTCCAATTGCTGCAAAATTATGAAATGCCCGGACGCGAAAAACCGCCGTTGTTGTATTACGCGTTTGATTTGCTGAACCTCGATGGCCGCGATTTGAAGGGACTGCCATTGACGCGCAGAAAAGAAATTCTCAAATCGCTGGTTGCATCGGTTCCCGAAATCATTTTCTTTTCAGCCGGCATCGAGGCCGATTCGCAACGCGTGCTCAAGGCGATGAAATCGCGTGGACTCGAAGGGCTCGTGGCCAAGCGCAAGGATTCAAAATACGAACCGGGCCGGCGCAGCCCGGCATGGCAGAAGTACAAATGGACCCTGGAGCAGGAATTTGTCATCGGCGGCTACACGCCGCCCAAAGGAGCGCGCTCGCATTTCGGCGCGTTGCTCGTCGGCTATTATGAAAAAGGGAAGTTGATGTTCGCATCCAAAGTGGGCACCGGCTTCGATGAAAAATTGCTCAAGCATTTGCATGAAAAATTCCAGAAACTGATTCAGCGCGATTGTCCTTTCGCCAACCTGCCGACCAAACATTCCAGCGGCGCGATCGCTCTGGGCCCGGCTGAGATGAGCCGATGCACATGGCTCAAGCCACGTCTGGTTTGCGAGATCCGCTTCTCCGAATGGACCGAAGAAGGACGGCTGCGCCAGCCGGTATTCCTCGGTTTGCGCGAAGATAAAAAAGCCTTCGAAGTCGTCCGCGAAATGGCGAAGTGATCTGGTAAGGACGGACGCGCCGCGTTCGCGAAAATCGCAAGAATCGCCATCGATACAAGCTCTTTACCTTCCGTAGTCCACCCGAAGGTTCTCCGTAATCGTTGGACTTTGTAAAACGTTGGGGATGAACGATGATGGTTACACAACAACCAATCAAGTTATGACCGAGAAACAATTCACCGCTCCGCTTGGGATGGTTACAACCCCTTACGATGCCATCAAGGTGGCACGGGGCCCTCGTTTTCGGCTGGACCGCTATACGTTGCTTCGCGCAATCCATCAGCTTGGAGTTTTAGTGCTGATGACCGTGCTTTGCGTTGCGACTTACCTGCTCATCAGCAATTATTTCATCAAATCCGTCAAAGTCGTCGGCACCAGCATGTCGCCCACCCTCCAGGAAGGCGGCCAATATCTGCTCGACCGCTTTTCGCTTCTGAGCCGCGAACCCCGCCGCAACGAGATTGTCGTCATCCGGGATCCAGGCACTCATGGCGGACTTGCCGTCAAGCGCGTCATCGCCGTTGCCGGTGAATCGGTTTTTTTCAAGGACGGTTCCGTTTATGTGAACGGCAAAAAACTGGATGAACCCTATTTGCTGCCGCGCACCATGACCTTCACCTACGCCTCGGCCAACGAACAATTCATCACCTGCGGCAAGGACCAG
>DASRBR010000173.1:0-6330 GCA_035653495.1 Verrucomicrobiia bacterium | reverse complement strand
CCAATGGCGTGATTGATCCCGGCGAAACTGTCACGGTAAATTTTGCGCTTCAAAATATCGGCGCCGCGCCAACCGCCAATCTCGTTGCCACGCTGCTGACCAACAGCGGAGTTCATTGTGTCAGCGGCCCGCAGGCTTATGGAGCGCTCTCGCCCAATGGCAATCCGGTCAGCCAGCCGTTCACCTTCACCGCGTCAGGTTCATGCGGCGGGAGCATCAGCGCGACCCTCGAACTTCAGGACGGCTCGACCAATCTGGGAACGGTCAGTTTTGATTTCGGACTCGGCCAATTCGTTTCAGCCACGACCTTCAGTGAAAACTTCGATGAAGTGACTGCGCCAACTCTACCGCCGGGCTGGGCCACCAACGTTTCTGGCGCGGACCTGCCATGGACGACGGATACCAACGCTTACGATAGTGCGACTAACAGCGTATTCGTTCCTGACGTTGCCATGCCCGGCACCTCGCAACTCATTTCGCCGAGCATTCCCGTTGCCAGCGGGACGGCCCAACTGAGCTTCATGAATTATTATGATCTTGAAGCCTATCCATCCAACAGCTCCTCTCCGAGTTGGGCATTTGACGGCGGCGTGCTGGAAATCTCCATCAATGGCGGCGCTTTTCAGGACATTCTGCAGGCAGGTGGAACTTTTGTCAGCGGCGGTTATGTCACGAACATTCTCGATTCTTCAAATCCGCTGAATGGACGCCTCGCATGGGCTGGCAATTCCGGCGGCTTCATTCCAACCATTGTCAATTTGCCTCCCGCCGCGGCAGGCCAGAACATCCAATTGCGCTGGGTTTTGGGCACTGACGAGGCAAATGATTACGGCGGCACCGGATGGTACATCGATTCCATTTCCATCGTGGATGGCTATTACAGTTGCTGCAGTTCGGTCGTGCCGCTCTACATCTTCAATCCGCAAATCATCGGGACGAACATCGTGTTTTCATTCCAAACGGTCTGCGGCCAAACCTATTCCGTGCAATCAGCGAACGGCCTCGCCAATCCAAACTGGACGACATTCCAAACTGTCAGCGGCGATGGCTCCTTGGTGTTCATCACCAACAGCGTCACGTCGCCGCAGCGGTTTTATCGCATCATATCGCCTTGAGCAATCGGTCCTGTTGAAGCTGTCGGCGCGTACTTCTCGCGGTTGACAAGCAGCCGCAGCCAGCCCGGCCCCAGTGAAAACCGTTGCGTGGCAACTTCTCTAAACTGCTCGTTCAGCCGCTGCCAGGCAGTGAGCCCAAACGCGAGGTCAGTCACGATCCCCACCGTCAGGTAGAGCCCGAGAAAAAATTTTGGACCCGGTTCGTTGGTCCGTTGCGAGCCCATCTCCGCGATCGCGCCCAGCAGGATCACCGCGATGAAAATGACCCATGGCAGCACCAGGATGCGCCTCACCGTGATGCCCGTCGTGCGATTCGGGTTTCGCGCCGTCAAGCTCACCCACATGGCAAGCGCTGCCAGCGCCAATATGTCCGCCACGAGCATCACCATCACGATGATGCCAAAGGCGGCGATGAGCGGTTGATCGCCGGGATCATTGCCGCTTTCCCGCAACGCCGCCGCCAGGAATACCATCTCGATCACGAGCGCGGCCACGAGCGGCCCCAAAAACTGGCGTTGCAACGCGAGGAATTGGCCGCGCAAGATTTCCCGCACGCTCAATGGCGTGGAAAGCAGCAGTTCCAAGGCGCCCATCTTCCGGTCTTCGCCCAGCCGCCGCCCGGCCTCGGAGGCGACCCAGATTTTCAGCGTGGTGTTCAACACCAGCGCGGTCGCCAGGTAAACCCCGCCGTTCAGCCATTCCCGCCCCTGCTCCACCGCGCCCCACATCCAAAGGCAGCCGAGCAGAAAAAACACCACCCAAACATGCGTCGGCTTAAGGCGCGCGCGGCCCGCCAGCCAGTAAAATGCGTTGATGTTCAATAACCGCGTGCGGAATGCCATGCGTTCGGCCGGATCACCATAGCTCCAGCGATGCCATCGGTCGCGCCACCGTTGCTTGGTCGCGCCCGGCGGATTGTCCTGCCATGAACGCGGCACAATTAAACTTGCGGCTGCAAGCAAAAGGCAGCACATCCCAAAGACAACTCCGCTCGCCCGCCAGAATTGTTTGGCTCCCCCCGCGTACTGCGCATCGAACACAAAGCTGAACCCCATGTAAGGATCCATGTGGTCCAGGACCATTCGCAAATGAGGAGACCGCCAGACATACGGAATCTGTTCGGTGAGCGGGATGCCTATGCTGAGAAATACCATCAGCACCAGCGTGCCCGCCATTGCCTTGCGCGGGCTGGTGCAGATGGAAGACATGAACATCCCCACCGCCAGCGACAGCAGGAACGTGTTCGCCAGGACCAAACCCATGCGCCAGAATTCGCCGTTGGTGATGCCGCCCATCAACAAAGGAATGGCCATCACGGGAAAAATCGCCAGCAATCCGTAGAATGCATTGAGCGAAGTCGCCACCAGTTTGCCTCCGACCACGTCATAACCTTTCAAATCCGTCAGGAACAACAGGCCGAGCGTGCCTTCGCGCTTTTCTTCACTCAGGCAATCCGCGGTCGAACGTATTCCCGTTGCCAGACAATAGATGAACGCGGCCCAGGAAATGCAGCCGAACAAATCCGTGCCCAGTTCGTGCGAGGGCTTTTCACGCGAACTCATGTAAACAATCAAGCCAAGCAGAATCGTGATCACCGCGGTAAAAAACCGCGACCAATAGGTCATCCGCCGGCGCGAGGCGACGCGCAGTTCACGGGCCACTACGGGCAAAAACGTCATACGCAGAAATTACTTGGTTTGGCTTTCACGTAACATTTAAAAATTGCGCGCGTCATCCTGACATCGCGGAAAATGCGAATTTTCTCTCCTCCAAATTCCGTTGCAAACGCAGTCCGCAGCGGATGGCAATCGCCGCCTGGATGATGACAATGAAATCGGCCGACATGAACATGTGCTGGGCCGAATTTAAAAGAGGTCCAATCATTGATTGATAATCAAGAGTGCGAGGACCACCTATGATGGCAAAGACAAGGATCGAACTCACCAGGATGATCAACCATTTGAGCACAAATGGGAGCAGGATGCCCGTGAAGACCGTCCATAAAAACGCGCTGATGAAATGTTTCCGGGACAGCGAATAATAAAGGCCGATCACCGGGATGGTAAGGTATCCCGCGCAAAAAAATGGCACCCATCCGAAATCCTTCTCCGGCCAGGGCCCTGTCGCGATCACTATCCACATGAACACCAGCAGGCCGAACGTGAGGACAAATTGACCCCACAAACCGCGCAACCGGCCGGAAATGATTTGCCCGGCGCTCATGGATGAAACCAGCAGCAATTCCAGCACGCGCGTTTCGCGTTCACGCTGAAAACTTCCCGCCGCGCTGCTGGCGATGATGCCCATCAGCAACCACGCAAGAAAATTTTGCGCAACGCCAAGCAGCCTCCAGGAGTTTTGTGCCGACAGCGCCGCGCTGTAAAACGAGATCATCACCGCCAGCCAACCCCATGTCACCAGGCGGCCCGACCAGGTGCGTTGTTCAAGCCAGCCGATGGGGTTTTGGTCCAGTTTGCGCCGCATCCAGCGATGAAAAAAGTTTACCCCGATGATCGGCGTGCAAAGTTGCTTCTCAAACCACAGCCGCCGCGCCGAAGGAGGCTCCTCCTGCCATGCGCGGCGCAGGTTCCACGCCGCAACCAGCACGGCAACGAGCAGGAACACCAGCGAGAACAGCACGAGTCCGCCTTCTTGCCGCAGCCACGCGCGTTGGGTTTTAAGTTTTAACACGCTGAACATTGTTCCCCACCAACCTTTCATGTCGGTGATATCCAAAAAGCCGATGGGCAGTTCCACTTGGGCAATGTTGGACATCGGCGCATTGCTTATCCAAGTGCCATAATACGAAGTGAACCCGGTGTCTCTTCGCACTGCCAACAACACGCGCCAGCCGGTAATGATCATCAAAATCACGGCAAAGCATCCCGCCAATCCGCACGCCAGCAGCATCGCCCGCAACCAAGATTTCGAAAGCGATGAAGCGAGCAGGCCCGCCGCCAGGGCCCAGCAGATGCAATTAAAATTCACCATCGCCGAAAGCACTGCCTCCTTCCACGTCACCCCGCCGATCAGGAATGAAATCGTCATCATCGGCAGCACCGCAAGCAGCAACGAAAGCGAGCGAATGCCATGGACCATTCCTTTGGCCAGCACGACTTCGCGCGCCTTGAGTGGCGTCAGGAACAACAGCCCGACCGTTCCTTCGCGTCGTTCGCGGCTGATGCAATCCGCGCAAGTCAGTGGCACAAGCACCCAAATGGAAACCATCATCGTGCAGTTGAGCCAGCCAAACAACCGGCCTCCAACATGCGGCGGGAACCCGTTCACCGCGCCAAACCACAAGAACACGCACAGCAACGCCAGCGCGCCCAGCACCCGGATGAGATACGTGAACCATAGCCGCGACTGGACCCTCAACTCACGCTCAATGACAGGAAAGACAGTCATGAAACCAACGGCCTCGTGGTGGCAGGAAGGGGCGGCGGAAAGGCGAACAATTTAATCTTTTGCGGCGAAGAACGGTTGACAACCATCTGTCGAAAACGGCGGTTCAATTGGTGCCGCGATATTACGATGAAGAAAATGTTCTTCGCCATTTCGACAACGATGGGAGGGACAGCGGCGACCCACATCGGCAAATGCATTGTGAAGATCATTGCCGCCCCCCAACCCATCACGAACAGCTCGAGAAACCATGGAACCAGGCAGACGAGCAAAATCGCTTTCACGACCGCAAATGACACCTTGCGCGTTGTCACTCCCATCCACATCCCGAACCAGGCCAATGCCGTCAGCCAAAGGCCGAAATTGATCAAATTTCCCGCCATTTGCACGATCTCGCGTATCATCCAATCGTAATTGCCGGGAAAACCTGCCGGACTTTTCGGCATGGCTTTCATCGTAGCCATCATCTTCTTGAATCCCATGATGCTTTCCGCGTCGCTGGCGATTTTGAAAGCGAACAATAAAAGCACCGGCAATAAAAATGTTCGCACAAGCGCCTTCCATTGGCTGCGGACAATGTGCGCAGGGTGCAGCGGCGTCACCAGCATCAATTCCATCGCGCCGGAACGCACGGCATCCACGTAAAAACGGCTTGCCTGCGAAGCAAGCCAGAGCGTGACGCCCAAATTCAACAAGAAGGAATACGTCGTCATGTACATGAGCTGTTGGTTGTCTTTCCAATGCTTATAGACATCCGCGACCGCCAGTACCATGACAACGAACGTCACCGCCAACGCGAACCGCGGCAGCCAGCGGTCGCGCAAGGCCAGCCAGAGAATGGGGTCGCGCCCCATCAATTTTTGACGGAACGCCAATCGCCAACGTTTGCCGCCGAAACGCCAGCGCGTGGAGAAATTGGCCCACCAGCCGGTTTTCTGGTTGTTTCCTTCCTGCCAGGCGCGCGGCACGATGACACATGCCGCGATCAAGAACAGCCAGGCAATCGCGTGCTGGAGTCCGAGCGATTCCCAAAAAAAGTTCGCCGGCGCGCTCGACACCGCCGCGAAAAGGTAACCGGGACTGGCGTAGCTCAGGACGGGTTTCCATTTCATTACGTCCCAGTGGACGCGGGCCCAATCGCCCCATGGCAGCCCAACGAGAAAAACCAGATTGATTATCCCGCCCATGTTCATCGCCTTCAAAACCTCGCGGCTCATCGAGCTTACGAAGAGTCCCACAGCGAGCGAAAAAAACATTGTGTTGAAGATCACCAGCAGCGTCCGCCAGAATTCAGTGCCGGTCACCCCGCCCATAATTAACGGCAGCGCAAGCACCGGCATCCCGGCAAGAAGCGCATAGAATGATTGCAACGACATCGAGAAAAGCTTGCCCAGGACGACATCGTATCCTTTCAAGTCCGTGAGAAAAAGCAGGCCGAGCGTGCCCTCGCGCTTTTCTTCGCTGAGCACATCACTCGCCACGAAAACCATGCAAGCGGCAACGATGTAGGCGATCCATTTCAGCACCGAGAAGATGATTATGCCCATGCCGGAACCGCGGGAAAAAGTTCCGACCGTGAACATCAATCCAAAAACCAGCAGCAACCCGCCCGCGCCCGCCACCCTCAGCCAATAAGTCAAATGCCGCCGCGCTGATACGCGCAACTCACGCTCGACTATGGGCAATGAGGTCATGACAAAAGGCAATGGAGTAGCGGAGCGTTGGGGTGCGCGGCAAGAACGAGCGCGCTTTGGGATCTCATATCAACCACTATGCCGCCAATCACGGCAGGTTGCGCCCTGCATGAAGT
>DASRBR010000172.1:0-6542 GCA_035653495.1 Verrucomicrobiia bacterium | reverse complement strand
CCGATTTGAAACCAAAGCGCATCGTGGTGCTGGTTTCCAAGGAACATCATTGCCTGGGCGATATTTTGGTCCGGCACGCGTTTGGCGAGCTCAACGCTGAAGTGCTGGCTGTCATCGGCAATCATGCGGTTCTGGAACCATTGGTCGCCAGGTTCAACCTGCCGTTTCATCATCTCAGCCATGAGATGCTTTCCCGGACCGAACATGAAGCCGAACTGCTGAAGATCATTTCGCGATTAAATCCGGACTATCTCGTCTTGGCGAAATACATGCGCGTGTTGTCGCCGGAATTTGTGAACCGCTTTCCCGCGCGCATTGTGAACATCCATCATTCATTTCTTCCGGCGTTCGCCGGGGCCAAGCCGTATCAACAGGCGTTCGAACGCGGCGTGAAAGTGATTGGCGCCTCCGCGCATTTTGTCACTGAGAAATTGGACGAAGGCCCGCTTATCGTGCAACAGGTCATTCCGGTGGACCACACGCACACGGCGCGAGACCTTTCGCAAGCGGGCCGCGACGTTGAACAGATGGTCCTTGCCCGCGCGTTGCGCCTGGTGTTTGAAGACCGCGTTTTCCTTTGCGGCAATCGCACCATCATTTTCGATTGACGCTCACGATTTGTAGGCCCAGTGCCCCGACGAATTCTCCTCGTATTTATGAGATGAGTTTTAAGATCTCCAAACTCGCTTGCCCGCATTGAAGCCCGGCAATGCGGGCAAGCGTAATTTTCCGGACGATCGCTTGTCGAGTAAGTTTTCGGTAAAACTCGACGCGTTTCCTCCCCTCGCGGATTCCGCTCCACCCGCATTCACAAAATCGCGGGAGTCTATCATCTGCATCACAGAATCACGAAGTCCGCTCCACCCGCATTCACAAAATGGCGGAATCCATTCCATCTGCATTCAGAGAATCGCGGGATTCCGCTCCATCCGCATTCATAGAATCACAAAGTCCACTCCATCGCATTTACAGAATCAAGAAGCCGGCTCGATCCGCTTTACAGAAATCGCGGTCAACGAAATTATGCCATTCATCGGGGAACTCTGGCACTCATCGTGGAGTCATTGGTTTCCGGGAAGATTCATTGGCGGTCAAATCCGTGATGCCCGGATCCGTGACCACACTCCAGCTTTCGTCGGGATTAAATTCCTTCATCTGCGCGGCTGTGCGGGCAGTATTTTCGCCCAAACTTTTCTGATAAACAGTACCGTCCTGGTTTACGATGAAGGTCATTATGCCCGACTCGCCCCAACGCACCGGATAGGCGACCAGCGCGAAACCGCCGGTCATCCGGCTGTTGTGGACGTAATCCATCCTGCCGCCGGGAGCGGCGGGGCCTTGCCGCGTCAGGATTTTGAAAACATAACCATGAAACGGAAGCGGCCCGCGTCCATTGTTGGAACGCTGGCCTGCCTGGGCGACCACTGCTGACAACGGACTCGATCTCGAGCCGTTTTCGGCCGCCCAACAAAGTCCATCCATTTTGCCCGGTGTGCACTCGAGTTGCGTCGCATAAGTGGGCGTGCCGTTTTGGGAAAATCGCGACGCGTATTGGCGTTGCGCGTTCACATAGGCGCGGCAAACGCCTATCGCATAATATTCGTCCCGTCCGATATGACGATCGATGATTTCCTGCTCGCCGGCAGGCGTGTCGAACACCCATGCGCCGTTGGTTTGGACCAGCGGAATTGGAAACGGCCACGAATTGTTTCCGATTTCAAGCGTCACCACGCCGTTGCCGCGCGGAATCAATTCGCAACGTTCCGACAGGTCTTTTGCGAATTGTTCAAAATGATCGTCGTCGAGGACCTTGTCGCCGGTCAAAAGGTTCGTGACTTCCGGGCCGAACATTTGATCAATCGACTGCCGGTCGTGCGTCCTTGCCGCCTGGAGCAGCGCATTTTTGGCGTCCGTGGGTGAAGTGAACGTGCGTTGCGCTGTCGATGACGTCGCTGCCACTGCGCTGCCATTGACGCTCAATAAAAACGCCATTGTCCCGAGCGCGAGCGCACAAAAACGAGGAAAGCCAATCAGTTTCATAACCTCAAATGAATTTATCTCCGGCCACGCATTCCTTGGCCACTGCGCAACCCTCCGCCGCTGCGGAACCCTCCGCCACGGCCAGTACCTCCGCGAAATCCACCAACAGCTCTTCCGCCGCCAACCTCTCTGCGGCTCTCAAACCCGCGCCTCTCAAAATCGCGGTCGAAATGCCCGTACCCATGATGCCCAAACACGTAATAATCCGGCCCAATCACGTACGGCCAGCCGTAACCATAATCGTAATAGTCGGGCCCATAATAATCCGGGCCGACGCCGACACCGACGCCCACGTATCCTGGTCCCGGAGGGCCGACGCACCCCGCCAAAAGCGCTGCAAATCCAAGCGTTATTACCAGCCGCCACGGAGTTTTTGGTTTTGTCGAAGTTTGCATTGTCCCATTCCTCGAGTGCCAAGCTAGTCCTGCATTGACGTTTGCAGCAATTAGGGGAACCGCCCCATCTGCGGAAGATTTCATGTGCAGCCAATTTGGACGATTGACGAACCCGTTGAATTTTCCGACTTTGGTTTCGTCTCAAAACCCTATGGACACTCTGCTTTCACCCACGCGTCGGATACTTGTCTTCGTGCTTTGCATGCTTTGCTGGACTACTGCGCAGGCTCAATCACAGGATGCTGTTCGCCAGGTCGGCGTAGCCCGCATTGACATCACGCCCGATTTTCCCGTCCGCCTGAATGGTTATTATGGCCGCAACGCCGAAGCTACCAACGCGGTGGAACATATCTTCGCCAAGGCGCTCGCCATCGGCAGCGATGCCCAAAGCCCGGCCATTCTCATCACGGTGGAAAATTGCATCCTGCCGCACGGTTTGCGCGATGAAGTCGCCCAACGTTTGCATCAGCGCGCGCACATCCAGCCGGAACGGCTGGCGATTTGCGTCACCCATACGCATACTGCGCCGTGCCTGACGGGCGCCGCGCCGAATGTTTTCGGGATGGACATTCCGCCTTCGCAACAGGCGCACATTGACCGTTACACGCGCGAACTGGTTGACAAACTGGAACGCGTCGCGCTCGCGGCGTTGAAAGACCGCCGTCCTTCCACGCTCGCGTGGGGCCAGGATACCGCGGCATTCGCGGCAAATCGCCGCACCAAAGATGGGCCGGTGGACGACGCGCTTCCATTTCTTTTGGTGACAGACACTCATGGGAAACTTCGCGCCGTCCTCGCCAATTACGCCTGCCATTGCACCACTTTGGGCGGCAACTTCACGAATATTTGCGGCGATTGGGCCGGATATGCGCAGGAATATATCGAGGCAAAACATCCCGGCGCGACCGCCATGATGTCCATCGGTTGCGGCGCGGATGCCAATCCCCAACCACGCGGAAGCCTTGAGCTTGCCAAACAGCATGGCCGGGAATTGGCGGATGCGATCGAGCGCGCGCTCGCGTTCACCGCAACGCCGGTGCGTGGAGAGCTTGAATGCCGCACCAAGGAAATCCAGCTTGCGCTGGACAAGCTGCCGACACACGAGGAATGGGAAAAAATGGCGAAGGAAGGCGGCGCAAAAGGTTATTATGCCCGCAAAAATCTGGCGCGACTGGATCGCGGCGAAAAATTGCAGACGCAAATTCCGTATCTCGTCCAGACGTGGACCTTCGGCGACGATCTCGCGATGGTTTTTCTTACTGGCGAAGTGGTTGTGGATTATTCGCTGCGGTTGAAGCAGGAATTTGACGCAAGCCGTCTCTGGATCAACGCCTACGCCAACGACGTGCCCGGCTACATTCCTTCCGAGCGCATCCTGAAGGAGGGCGGTTACGAAGGCGGCGGCGCGATGACGTATTACGATCATCCGGCGAAGTTCGCGCCGGGTTTGGAAAATCAAATCGTCGGCGCAGTGCATGACTTGTTGCCTGCGCAATTCATTTTGGACGAAAAGAAGGCGCAGTTTCCGCCGCCCAAGTCGCCGGAAGATTCTCTCGCGGCCATGCGCACGAAAGCAGGACTCAAGATTGAATTGGCCGCGTCCGAACCGATGATTGAGTCGCCGGTTTACATTGATTTCGGCCCGGACGGAAAAATGTGGTTGGTCGAGATGCGCGATTATCCGACGGGAATGGATGGCAACTGGAAGCCGGGCGGCCGCATCAAATATCTCGAATCCACCCACCATGATGGGCATTACGACAAGGTCACCTTGTTCCTCGACAACATTCCGTTCCCAACGGGCGTGATGCCCTGGCGCAATGGCGCGCTGGTTTGCGCCGCGCCGGATATTTTGTTTGCTGAAGCCACACGCGGAAGCGGCATGGCGGATTCAGTAAAAAAAATCCTGAGCGGTTTTTACACAAAAAATTACCAGGCGCGCGTCAACGGACTGAATTACGGCTTGGACAATTGGATTTATGGCGCGAACGGATTGCTGGGCGGCGTGATTCACGGCATGGCGAATGCCTCTGAAGTGGACATTCGCGGGCGCGATTTTCGCATGAAGCCGGACACCGGGGAATTTGAACCTGTCGCCGGAATCACTCAACAAGGCCGCGGCCGCGATGACTGGGGCAACTGGTTTGGCTGCGACAACAGCAACCCGCTCTGGGATTATCCGTTGCCCGATCGTTACGTGCGGCGCAATCCATACATTGCAGCGCCATCGCCGCGCGTTTATGCAGCCACGGGCGCCGAACCGAATCTCGTTCATCCCATCAGCCACATGCTCGAACGTTTCAACGAACCCAACGCCGCCAACCATATCACGTCCGGTTGCGGCGTGGGCATCTATCGCGACAACCTTCTCGGCGACGATTTTTACGGAAACTCCTTCACTTGCGAACCGGTCGGGAACGTGGTTTACCGGATGCAACTCCATGAGGAAGACAACGGGGCGGTCGTGATGGGTGCGCGGCCTGACGATGAACAAACTTCAGATTTTCTCGCATCGCGCGACAATTGGTTCCGGCCCGTCGAAGCGCGCACCGGCCCGGACGGCGCGTTGTATATCGTGGACATGTATCGGTTCGTCATCGAACATCCCGACTGGATTGGAAAAGACCGTCTTGCCCAACTCGATGTGCGCGCCGGCGCGGACAAGGGCCGTATTTACCGCATTTGTCCGGCAAACAAAAAACTTCGTCCTGTTCCAAACCTGCGAAAACTTTCCACGGCAAAACTCGTCGCGGCGCTCGACACGCCCAACGGCACGTTACGCGACCTGGTCCATATCGAACTTGTCCAGCGCGGCAATCAATCTGCAGTGCGCCCATTGTCCGAATTGGCTGTCAAAAGCGGGTTGCCCGCCGTGCGCGTCCAGGCGCTTTGCGTTTTGGACGGCATGAACGCGCTTGCGCCTGATTTGCTCGTCACCGCGCTGCACGACCCTGACGTTCACGTGCGCCGGCAGGCCATTCGATTGAGTGAAACGAGCCTTGCCGCATCATCGGCGCTGCAGGAAGCCGTTTTGAAACTAACCGATGATCCGGGCGTGAGTTATCAGCTCGCGTTGAGCCTTGGCGAATGGAAGGACGTTCGCGCCGGCGAAGCGCTCGGCCAGATCGCCCGGGCAAAAATGGGCGACGCGTGGATTCGCGCGGCAGTTCTCAGTGCCGCCGTTCCGCATGTGCCGGAGATTCTCAAAGCGGTCATCAATGCCAGCGCTTTAACTCCGGGGCGCAATGAAACCATCAGCCAGCTCATTGCAACCGCCGTCGGCAAAGGGGATCCGGAAACGCTCGCGCACATTTTGGCGACGGTGGTGCCGAAGGAAGGCGAGAACATCGAAGACTGGCAGTTCGCCGTGTTTAAAAATTTGGTGGATTCGTTGCGCCGGAAAAAGCAATCGCTCAATTCCTTTGTTGCCGGCGCCGCAGCGCGGGAGCCCGATTTGCCCGCGCGCATTGAGCGCATGTTCGATTCCGCGCGCAAGCTGGCGGGCGATGCTTCTGCTTCGGAGGATTCACGCGTTTTGGCCATCCATCTTCTCGCACAGGATGACGCGCATCAGGAAGCCGATCTGCAATTGCTGGGCGATCTGTTGAAACCTGCGAACCCGCTCCCCATCCAAAAAGCCGCCGTCAACACGTTGCAATATGAGAACAATGCGAAAGTGCCCGGCTTGTTGCTGGCGGATTGGAAACTGCATTCGCCCGCCTTGCGCGCGCCCATCCTGGAAATTCTGCTGAGCCGCGAAGAGTTCACCAGGGCATTGCTGACAGCTGTCCAAAATCATCTTGTTCAAGCCAATGAAGTTCCACCCGCGAGCGTCCAGCGTTTGCTGAAAAATCCTAATCGCGATATCCAAAAACAAGCTGCTAACTTGCTCACGACCGGGCCGACACGCAGCCGCGCGGATGCGCTGGCGCGTTATCAAGTCGCGACCACATTGAAAGGCGACGCGGCGAATGGCGGGAAAATTTTTGCGAAAAATTGCACGCCGTGCCACAGGGTCAAGGGGCAGGGCACCGCCGTGGGACCGGATCTTTCCTTGTTGCGCGACAAAACGCCCGGCGATTTCCTTCTTGCCATCATTGATCCGAA
>DASRBR010000171.1:0-8047 GCA_035653495.1 Verrucomicrobiia bacterium | reverse complement strand
CCGGAATGCCATGGCCGGTGTCCGACACCTTGATCAAAACATAAACACCCGGCTCGGACTTGCGTCCGTCCGGCAGCGTCGCGCCTTTCAACGTGATGCTCCCGGCTTCAATTTTCAATGTGCCGCCTTGCGGCATGGCGTCGCGCGCATTGATGCAAAGGTTCATGAGCATCTGATGCAGTTGTGTCGAGTTGCCGATCAGTTTGGGCAAATCTTCAGCGATGGCAGCCTCGATGGTGATGGAGCGTGGAAATGTCTTCTTCGCAAGCTGGACCATCTCCTGGACAATTGCGCGGATGTCGAGCGGTTCGGGCGTGCCGCCCACGCCGCGGGAAAAGGAAAGGATTTGCCTGACCATTTCGGCGCCGCGCTGCGCGCTGCCGGCGAGCATTTCGAGCAATCGCGCTCCTTCGGGCGTGCTCACCTCTTTTTTCAACAAACTCGATGCCATCAAAATCGGGCCGAGGGCGTTGTTCAAATCGTGCGCGATCCCGCCCGCAAGCGCGCCGATGGTTTCCATGCGTTGGGTGCGAAGAAATTGCGCCTCGATCTGCTTTTTCTCGGTCACATCGGTGTTGATCACCAGAATGGATTTGGGCTCGCCCTTGTCATCGCGCAACAGCGTCCAGCGGCTTTCCACGATGATCTTGCGCTGGTCCTTCGTCACCTGGTGCAATTCGCCCTGCCACTCGCCCTTACGGATCAAATTGCGCAAGGCTTCCGATGGGCCGCTCAAATCATCCTGAAAGAGCAACTCGTTGGAATTCTTGCCCACGGCCTCCGAGGATTTCCAACCGTAATAACGCTCGGCGCTGCGGTTCCAAAAGAGGATTTTTTGCGACATGTCATTCAGGCAGATGGCGTCCTGCGCCCGGTCGAGCAACGCGGCCTGTTCGCGAATGCGGGCTTCCATCCTGCGGCGTTCCGCAGCCTCAGCGGCTTCGCGCACCGCGCGTTTGACGGAAAATGGCAGGCGCGACATGCGGTCCTTGATGACATAATCAGTAGCTCCTTCCTTGATGGCATCAATCGCCATCTCCTCGCCAATTGTGCCGGAAAGAAAAATGAACGGCACATCCGGCCGTTTTTCCCGCGCCACCCGCAATGCGGTCAACCCGTCGAAATTCGGCATGGAAAAGTCGGAGAGGATCAGGTCGACATCGGGGCGTTTCAAAGCGTGCTCCAGTTCCTCCCGCGTTTTGACGCAGGTGGCTTCGCAGCTAATGCCTGCGCTCTTCAACAAGGCATTCGCCAGCTCGGCGTCATCCCTGTTGTCCTCGATATGGATTATGTGCAACGGAGCTTTCATAAAATGTCTGATTCATCTCCAGAAGAAATGGAATTGGCCCCGAAACGAACGAGAGAAAACGTGTGATTATTGAATGAGAAGAAGTTGCGAAAAGTGTTTTGGCAGGTTTATTGCCATGAGCCGCGCTGGATGTCAGTTGGACATTGAGCGGACTGCATTCATCGGACAGGTTACGCGTAGTTTTCGGCATAACATGGAGCATCGCCCCACCGTGACTCAACATCGGGGAGAAAATACCACATACATGTCCAATTGCCAAGTTCCAAGAATCCTACAAGTCCTTGAAAAGACAGAGCTTCTGAGTTTAAGTGACACGAGAATTCGGCAACAAAGCAAAATTCGAAGCATCTTCAAGCTCGAGGTTGGAAGCTGTGGCCTTACAGGGCGAAATACAATCAGAATCAATATTTGAAATCAACACTGCCATGTCCTACCAAATCGTTTTATTTCGAACGGCTGACGAATTAGCCAGCGCTGCCGCGAGTCAATGGCTGAACAAGCTTCAGGAGCACCAGGCGAAGCCGAATCATCGCCAATACAACGTGGCATTGTCCGGCGGGCGCGTCGCCAAGAATTTCTTTTCAGAGATCGTTCGCCAAGCGGCACGGATGCCGGGAGGTTTATTCGATGGCGTTCATTTTTTTTGGGCTGACGAGCGTTGTGTTCCGCCGGACGATCCTGAAAGCAATTACAACATCGCCCGGGAGCTTTTGTTCGAGCCGCTGAAAATTCCGACGCGGCAAATCCATCGTTTGCGTGGGGAAGGACCCGAAGGCCTTGCATTGCGTGAAGCGGTGGATGATATTTTAAATGCAGCACCCGTGGCGAAGGGGCAGCCGGTGCTGGAGATGGCTTTCCTTGGAATGGGTGAAGATGGCCATGTGGCGTCGCTCTTTCCGGGAGAGCCCGAGGAAGTGGTGAAGGACGAGGCGGTTTATAGGGCAGTGACCGCAGTGAAACCGCCTCCCAGAAGGATTACGTTGGGATACGCTGCGATTGAAGCAGCGTTGGAAGTTTGGGTGATGGTTTCAGGAGCAGGGAAGGAAATGGCTTTGAGGGAATCACTTTCACCCACGGGAAAAACGCCGATGGCGCGGGTGTTGCAGTCGAGAACGCAAACAAAAGTTTTCACCGATGTGAAAGCGAGTTGATCTTTGAAAAGATGCTGGAGCACAAGCTGGTTGTGCAGTATTTGCGCAGGACGGCGAAAAAAATTTTAAAAAAATGAAAGTTTTTCCGAACAAAATGCCTGCTCCGGTTATCTATGATTTGTAGATGTCGCTGTTCGTTTAGGGTTGGCAGAGAGGTTATGCTAGTAGTGAGGTTCGAACAGCGTCAAATAGTTGACCTCATTACCCTTCTGAGCGCCTGGGTGAAGGCGTATTAACCTCATCATCACTGAGCCAGAGCAATCTGGCTCTTTTTTTGTACCAAATACCAGGACACTCCTCCCTTCAATTCGACGTTGCCTTCGGGAGCAGGAAAAACTAAGCTTTGGACGATGAAGAACCTGCTCGATTTTGAAAAGCCGATCTTCGAGTTGCAGAAAAAATTGGACGAACTGAAAAAGCATCCCCAAGCGCACGCCTTGGATGTCAGTTTCGAAGAAGAAATCCAGCAAATCGAAAAAAAACTGGCCGAAACGAGCAAACAGATTTTCTCCAACTTGACGGCGTGGCAACGGGTCCAACTGGCGCGCCATCCCAAACGCCCTTTCACGCTCGATTATCTCGAAAGCACGTTCACCGATTTCACGCCGCTTCATGGCGACCGCCTTTACGCCGACGACCGCGCCATGGTCGGCGGTTTTGCCCGGCTGGACGGCCGCAAGGTGATGGTCATCGGCACGCAAAAAGGCCGTGACACCAAGGAAAACATCCTGCGCAATTTCGGCGCCGCCCATCCGGAAGGCTATCGCAAGGCACTGCGCCTGATGCGCATGGCAGACAAGTTCGGCCTGCCGATCATCACGTTGGTTGACACTGCGGGCGCGTATCCGGGCATCGGCGCCGAGGAACGGCACATTGCCGAGGCCATCGCGGTCAATCTGCGCGAAATGATGCTCATGGAAGTGCCGACGATTGCGGTGGTCATCGGTGAAGGCGGTTCGGGCGGCGCATTGGGCATTGGCGTTGCGGACCGGGTTTTGATTTTGGAGAATGCCTATTATTCGGTCATCAGCCCGGAAGGTTGTGCGGCCATTCTTTGGAAAGACCGCACTGCAACACCCAAAGCTGCCGAGGCGTTGAAAATCACCGCGCGAAATCTTTTGGAATTGAACTTGGTGGATGAAGTCGTGCCCGAGCCGTTGGGCGGTGCGCATAACGACCATCCCGGGATGGCAGCGACATTGAAAAAGCACCTCATCGCCCAACTTGACCAGCTCGAAAAAATTCCCGCTGCCGACCGGTTGAAACAACGTTATCAACGTTTCCGCGCGCATGGGCATTTCGTGGACAAACAAGCCGCCCCAGCGTGATAATATTTCGCGCATCGGGCCGTTCACAAAAAATCTGCGATTCTCATGACCCTTTACCCGCTCACCTTTCACCCCATCTTTAAAGAACGGGTTTGGGGCGGACGCAACCTTGAGCGGCTTTATCAAAAGCCTTTGCCTGCGGGGAAAGTCATCGGCGAATCGTGGGAAATTTCCGATCGGCCCGGCGATGCCAGCGTCATCGCCAACGGTCCACTTGCCGGGAAAAATTTGCGCTGGTTGATGGAACATCACTCCAGGGAATTGCTTGGTGCAGGCAAGGAAAGCGTGAAGCAATTTCCGTTGCTCGTGAAAATTCTCGATGCCCAGGACAAACTTTCGCTGCAGGTGCATCCGCCCCCGCATAAGGCAGTCGTTTTGGGCGGCGAGCCGAAGACTGAGATGTGGTACATCGCCGAGGCCACGCCAGCGGCAGAATTGTTTGTCGGTCTCAAGCGCGGCGTGACACCGGCAGATTTTGAGCGCAGGATTTCCGACGGCACCGTCGAGGAATGTTTTCATCGGATCCCGGTGAAAAAGGACGACGCCATTTTCCTGCCGAGCGGACGCGTTCACGCCATTGGCGCGGGCAATGTCATTTTTGAAATCCAGCAAAACTCGGACACCACCTATCGCGTGTTTGATTGGAACCGCGTCGGGCTGGACGGCATGCCGCGCGAATTGCACGTTGAGCAATCGCTCGCCAGCATTGATTTTGAAGATTTTGAACCAAGCCTTATCAAAAGTGTTTATTCGAGGAATCCCATCCTCAAAGTCCGCGTGCTGGTGGACGATCCGTTGTTTCGAGTGGATGCCTGCCTTGTCAAACGCGGCGAACGTTTCCATCTTCGCAGCGAAGGCTTGCAAATCGTCGGTCTTTTGCGCGGCAGCCTCGAAATCGTTTTTGGCGAACACAAGCTCCAATTGCAAGCCGGCCAGTTTGCGTTGCTGCCCGCGTGTTTGGAACGTGTGACTTTGACTGCGCTCAAACAGGTTGAATTTCTTCATGTGCAAAATCGCTGAGGTGGGTTAATGTCATACGTTCGGGACGACCATTTGCAAATGCCGCCAAAACTCAAAACTTTCCTGTTTCATTGGGCGAACAACACCGTGGGCGTGGTGGTGGCAAGCTACCTTGTGCATGGGATTTCCTGGCAAAGGCCGCTCGATCTGGTGATGGCCGCATTCTTTCTTGGCGTATTGAACGCCTTCGTCCGGCCGTTGCTGCGCCTCTTGTCCTTGCCATTGATGATCCTGACGCTCGGTTTGTTCAACTTCGTCATCAACGCGCTGCTGCTTGAGTTCGTTGGCTGGTTGATGCAGCCATTCTTCAACGTCGCAGGGTTTGGCCCGGCGTTTTGGGGAGCATTGATCATCACCATTGTGGCATTTTTCCTCAACCGCTTGACTCGCACGAGCACTACGCGCGTGACGGTCCGCCGCACCGCTCCTCCTCCGCGCAATCCGCCGGATGATGGCAACGGCCCAGTCATAGATATTTGAGTTCTATTTCTTCAGTTCGGCGCGAATCTCCTCCACCATTTTGCCCATGCGACGGCCATACTCGACGTAGTTGTTGTATTGCGCTTCGGGCGATGACTTGACCGTTTTATCGTGGAAAACAACCGCCATGTGCGGCTCGATGGAAATGCCGCCGTCATAACCGCGCGAGAAAAGGTCTTTCAAAATCTTGCGCACCTGCGCATCGCCTTCGCCGGGAAATTTATAATCAGCATCTTTTTTCGCCGGGACCCAAACGGCATCCTTCACGTGAACATGAATGACGTGGTCGCGCACGTGCGAATAGAATTCCCACGCATCCTGCCGCGGCCAGGGCTTGGGCTTTGAGCGGTCCGCATTGAGAATCGGATTGCCGGTGTCAAACACCAGTTTTAGGCCCGGCACATTTTCCAGCATCTTCAAGGTGAACGGCCAGCCCATGCCCCCGTAATTCATGCAATTCTCATGCACCGGCTGGATGCCGGCGTCGAGGAACAGCTTCGTGATCTCGCGCAAGCGGCGGAAACGTTCCTCCTCCATCTGCTCTTCGCCTTCGAGCGGCGCAAAACTCATGATGCGCACCATCTTCGTTCCGAGCCGTTGCATGCGCGGGATGGCACGGCGCGTTTCATCGAGTGAAGATTCGCCCGGTTGATCAATCTTTTTGCCCCAATTGCCAATCGCCGAACCGAAGCCGCCAATCTTGATGCCTGCCTTGGTCACCTTGTCCACGAGGGCGTCGAACGCGGCATCCGGGATGTCGTGGATATTGCCCGCGGGAAAACCGGGCACTTCGACGACGCGCGCCTCGATGTGTTTCCAGCCCAGTTCCTTTGTGGCCTTGATCTGCACGTCGATGGACGCGCCCGCTTCATCTGCAATTCCTGTCAGGTACATATTTCAAATAGTAAAAAAACGAATGAATTGAGTGTTTGGATGGGAAGTGCGACCCTTGGATGTTCGGCGTTCGATGTTTAATCTTACGCTCCCTTCCCCCTCATCCCGACCTTCTCCCTTGGGGAGAAGGGGTGACGATTTCCACGTTTGTTTCAAATCGAACGCGTTCGAGTGTTCAGAGGGCTGGGATCGCAAAGGCGCGAGAATACGTTCTCCCTCTGCTTGGGGAGAGGGCTGGGGTGAGGGGGACCGCGACGCAAAACAGCAGACAAGTTCATCGCGCAAGCGATTGAGAGTACTCCCTCCTGCTCGCGTGTATTGTAAAGAAAGCGATTTCATTTTTAACCAGCTTTTACCTGTTAAACGACTTCGTAAAATCTTCGGTTGTGATTTCCACCACTTTCTTGACTATTTTCGACCCGGCGATTAGTTCCTGCAACTTCTTCTGGAACGCCGCGCTGTCCATCGGCAACTCAACCGTCTGCCCAATCAACGACGAATAAAGCATCACGTTCGCCAACTCGACGGAAAGGATGCCCTCTTCGCCCGGCGCGATGAGCGGCTCGCCTTTCAGGATGGCATCGGTGAAATTCTGCATCAATGTCGCATGCGGCGCGGGCGCGTTCTCGATGGGAATCTCAATGTTCCAAACATCCGGCTTTGAAAAACCCACCTTCGCCGTCTTGCTGAATTCAGTCATCGAAACTTCGTTACGAACAAACGTGAGCCGGTCCTTTTGCAAAACGATACGACCGCGCGTGCCGGCAATCTCAAAGCGGTTCGTCCCGGGCGCTTCGCCGGTCGATGTGATGAACACGCCGGTCGCGCCGTTAGGATATTCCAGATACGCGGTCACGTTGTCCTCCACTTCAATATTGTGATAACGGCCCAATTGGCAAAACCCGCGCACGCGCGCCGGCATTCCGCAAAGCCATTGCAAAATGTCCAGATTATGGAGGCATTGATTGAGCAACACGCCGCCGCCCTCGCCCTTCCACGTCGCGCGCCAGCCGCCGCTCGAATAATACGCCTCGGTTCGATACCAATCGGTGATGATCCAACTGATGCGGACAATTTCACCCAGTTCGCCGCTTTGGATGAGCCTGCGGATGCGCATATAACGCGGTTCGACGCGCAGTTGAAACATCCCGCCAAAAACCAGCTTGCGAGATTGATGCTTCTTGTGCGCGGCGATAAGGCGTTCGGCATCGGCCTTGTGCGCGGAAATCGGTTTTTCAACCATCGCATGAAGCCCGTTCTCGAACGCAGCGATGCCGAGCGTGGTGTGTTGATAATGAGGTGTGGCAATGAGCACGGCGTCAACAGCGCCCGAACGCATCATGTCCTCGCCGCTGGCAAAAATCTGGAGCGGCTTGTATTTTTCCAGCTTGCTGGGCGAGGTTGCGGCCACCGCAACCACTTCGCAACCGGCCACTTTCCCGGCGCGCAGATATTCGGCGTGATGCTTGCCGATGTTGCCCATGCCGATGATGCCAAGGCGGATTTTATCCATGATGCGAGTCTAGGTTGGGCCGGGAAAATTTCAACCGGCGTTTTGGCCGTTGCCAGTCCGAAAGGACCCGGCCGGGCATTCTGTCGGCGGACAGGGCTGTCCGCGCTCCCACGTTATCCTGAACATTGGACGTTCGATGCCCGCCCCGACATCGGATGTCGGGGTTCGCGTTGGATGTTCGATGTTCCATTGCTTTGGGTCGTGCGCCGTCTGCGCGAATAAAATTTTTTTAAAAAAAGCGTGTTTTATCGTGTTTTATCGTGGGGTAAGTGCAACCAGGTGAAACAAGGTGAAACACCTGCGACCATTGGGAACAGATATGGAACAAAAATGCGCCCAAATGGCATGGAAT
>DASRBR010000170.1:0-6261 GCA_035653495.1 Verrucomicrobiia bacterium | reverse complement strand
CAAGGTTTCGTCCAAAGATGGACGGAACTTTGTGCTGCTTGAATCCTTCACGTTCGTCACAAAGGCGGGCGAGACAATCACTGTTCCTGCTGGAAGTGAATCGGATGGAGCGAGCACTCCAAAGCCGATTTGGAATGTCCTACCGCCTTTCGGGACTTATTGGCCTGCCGCATATCTGCATGATTATCTCTACCGCTATACGCAGCGTCCAAAATCCGAGTGCGACAGCCTGCTTAATGAGGCGATGGAATCGCTCGGAGTTATCGAGGATGAGCGGATTGCAATTTATGAGGGAGTTAATTTCGGAGGACAGCTTGCTTTTGACCACGACCGTTCACAGCAACAAAAAGTATGAACCCCCTACTAACTAGACTCATGGCGAACAAACATACCACTGGCGCGGGCGTCGTATTCATCGCTTGCGAAGCCCTTTCGAAGATCGGCGCGATTTGGTTCCCGGCTCATTCGGCGCAATTCGCGGAGACATTGAGCGAGGTTCAAAAACTCGCAGTGACCTATGGACTTGTTATGGGCGCGGATGCCGGGAGGAAGCCCGATGATTCAATTCCGCCAGCGCCGCCAGCGCCGCCAACAGGTAGCAACCTTAAAACCGCAGCACTGATCATTGGGTTCTTCGTGCTGGCGTTGGAGCTTCACCGGCTTTTCCTGATTTAGGGTGCGGTCATCGCTCATGCCTGCATTGCGGCGTGTTCTCTGGCGCGTTCGTGATGTTGGTGGCCGTGCCCGATTTTAAACACTGACGTTCCCGCATAGGTGAGACATGAGAGCGGATAAGACAACAAAATAAAGCTATGCAACAAGGTTCTATCATTGTCGGCAGTCATGTTTATTTTTTCCGGGATGGGGATGCCATCACGGTTCCGGGCGCGGGGACATCCGGGCGCAACAGCAAGGCGGGAGCGGCGGACCCGAATTGGAACGATTTAGGCATCATCGCTTCCGTGGACGTGGACGCCAAGTCGGAGGATCGCACGGTTTATGCGCCGACGCCGGGACGGTTGCGCCGGTATGACGTGCATACCACCAAGAACGATCTGGATGTTGACCTTGATCTTGAAGAGATGTCGCCAATCGTTTGGGAAATTTTGTTCGGCACGTTGCCGCTCACGTCCGTCAGCACTCAATACAATCCTTTGGCTTCGCCGAGCAAAAAGGGTTGGGTGAAGTTGCAGCAGTATCGCGGGGACAATGACGCATCGTTCAACACCGTTGATATTTACTGCAAGTTGAAGATCAAGAGCGCGGTGAAGATGGCCGATGACATCATAAAGACTAGCCTGACCTGCGAGGTGCTGCACAGCATCTACAACACCGGCGTCTTGTCGTAATCGACCGTAAAGCATGGCTGAGAATCTTTTAGCGGCTTTCGACGGCACTCCGCCTGACAGCGAAGTGATTGACGGTGACACGTTTTCCCCAACGGCCCCGGCATCCGTCGCCAACCCCACGCTTGCGGCGGCGTTTTCAAACGTTGCGCCAGCGAGCGAAGCAAACCCTCCACTGGCTGCCCCGTTCAACGCGGGGCCGCCAGCCCAGGCCAATGTTCTGCTTGGAACAGCATGGCCGACAGGGCCAGCGGCGGAGCCACAGAATGAAACCAATATCCCGCTTGGCGCGGCGTTCAACACCGCGCCGCCAGATTCAGAGTCGAACGCAGATTAACCGACCGTAAACCAGTTTATATATGAGCGATAAACAAAATATTCCAATCTCACCAGGGCCGACGCAGACGGAAACGTTGCTTGGTGGAAAAACTGACGTTGCCGTATGCGGCAGCGATGGCGGATTTTACAACGTCTTTGTTCGCCAGTTGCCGATCAAATCGTTTCCCGCTTTGCTTGCGGTGCAGGATGATGAGTTGAAGATGGCTGAGTTGTATTGCGATAAAGCGGCTGGATGGGCGGAGACGCTTTCGTTGGAAAGTCTTGAAAAGGTTGTGACGGAAGGGGAGCGATTGAATCAGGATTTTTTCTCACGTTGGGTTCAGCGCCGGTTGAACCGCCAAGAAAAGCTGATGCCCGGAGTAACGGAAAAACTCGTCAGGGCGGCGTCAGCCTCGCCGAATGGGTCGCAGAAAGCTGCGTCGAGTGCGGCTTGACGATTGCCCAGGCCGTCGAGCATTCGCCAGCGCAACTGAAACTTCTTATGCGGGCTGTCTCGCGTTCCAAAGCTGCGGACGGCCTGCTTCTTGTTGACATCGTGCAATCGGGCGTCGCTGCTTGCATGGTGAAGGATGGAGCGCGGGCGGCGCGTGAGTTGAAAACGCAACTAAGAAAGGTGATTGATGGCTGAGCGCCAAAATCTTTCGGTGATGTTGTCGCTGGACGGGCTAGCATCCGTCCAGGCGGGCATTCAACAACTCACGCAGGGGCTTTCCAAGGTAAAGGATTCAATCATTCCCATCGGCAGCGCATTGGCTGGACTGGCGGGATTTGCGGCTATCGGAGAGATGGCGAAGTCGGCCATTGAACTTGGGAGCGAGTTGAACAATCTCAAGAATCGTGTAGGCGCGACGATACCGCAGCTTTACGCGATGCAAAGGTTGCTCGCGGAGAATGGAGGTTCGGCGGATGATGTTGCGTTCCTGCTTGACCGGATGCAGCGGTCAATCATTGAGGCTGCGGAAAAGGGCGGCGACCTTGAAAAAGTTTTCAGCGACATCGGCTTGAAAGTGACCGAGCTTGTGAATCTTTCGCCCGGCGAACAGTTCCAAAAAATCGCAATGGCCGTGGCATCCATCGGGGATCAAGGAAAGAAAACTGAAACGCTGATGTCGGTTTTCGGGCGTTCGGGCGCGACGTTGAAGGCGGCGTTTTCCGATGCCTCCAAAGTGCAGGCTGCTTTCAACAATGAAAACCAAACGTTCGTTGTCGCAATTTCACGGAGCGCGGAGGCTTTCCATGAGGTTGAAATATCCTTGCAGAGGTTCGCGTTAAACGGCGTGAAGCTGATGACGGGATTTCTGGATCAAGTGATTCCGGGCATCATTGATGGAGTCAAGAAGCTTGGGGACATTGACCTGACGCAGTTCGGCGCAAAGATAGGAGCGTTCTTCGCCGTGGTGATACAGGCGGTGAAGGATGACAAGTTTCCCGAAATGATTGGGCTGCTCATCGAAGCGGGTTTTGAGATTGGCGCGATTGCGGCAAGACGGGTGATGTCGTCTGTAAACGAGTTTATAGGAAGTTCAGTTGTCGCAACATTGGGCGTTACGGTGTTGAACGCAATCATGACGTTCGGGACGCGGTTCGCAGAAATGATTCTCAATTTGATGGGGCCGATAAGCTGGATTGTGGGGACGGTCACCGAATATGCGGCGTCACATCTGCGTTATGCGTTTCAGGAGTTCTGGCAATGGTTGAAGGACTCATTTGTCACCGTGGTGAATTTTTGGGCGGAAAAAATCGAATGGCTGGTAAACAAGGCGATTGAGGGATTCAACAAGGTTGCGAAGATGTTCGGCGGCAAGGGCGCGGGGCAGATTAGCTTGGGGCGCGTTCAGGGCAGCGAGAGCGACATTGAGAAACCTGAATCATGGGAAGAGGCGTTAAAGAACAACGCGGCCACGTCGCATGAGGTTGTCAATTCGATTAGCGGCTATCTGGATGAGCAGTTGAAGAAGTCGCGGCAACTGCTGTTGATCGCGGGGGGAATCACCGGACAGGACAATGTGCGGCTGGATGCATTGAAGCGGTTGAACGCGCTGATTGACGAGCAGATGCAGAAGCGGGCGGCGATGGCTGGCGTTGAGAAAGCGGCGCAAGCGAGCGGCTCGGAGGTTCGCAGTTACATCGAAATGCGGGCATTGCAGGAAGCGGAGTTGCAGTTGAAAACGCAGCTTGAGCAGAAGGAGGCGCAACTACAGCGCGTTGAAGGCGACTGGACGAAAACCGCGAATGAAAAATACGCGGAGAAGGGAAGGTTGCTCCAAGACCAGAAAGACATCCTTGATAAAATCATCGCCAATTTGGAGCGGCAAGCGCAGTTGGACCCGGCAAAGGATGCGGAGTATCGAAGCAAGGCGTTGGGCTTTCAACGGCAGTCGGACATGATGGGTAATAAGATGTCGAACCTCGGGCCGAACCCGGATTCGTTCGGAGATCAATTCCGCGCAGTCGGCGTGAAGCTGCAAAATGAAATGGGGACGTTCGCGGAGGCGACAGCAAAGACGTTTGAGACGGTTTTCAATTCTGCGATCCAGAGCATCAGCAAGGGCATTACCGGACTGATTGAAGGGACGATGACGTGGAAGCGAGCGTTAATGTCCATCGCCAGCACAATCCTGAATCAGATCATTGAGAGCATCGTGCAAATGGGTGTTCGTTGGTTGATGACGCAGATAATGATGGCCGTCACGGGCAAGACGATTGCGGCGACGGCGACGGCGGCGCTTGTGCCGATAGCAGCGGCTCAGAGCGCAATATGGGCGGCTCCGGCTGCGCTGAGCACGATTGCGAGCTACGGCGGGGCGGCCGTGGCGGCTCCGGGCGAGGTTGCGGGCGCGATGGGAGCGATTCAGGGGATTGCTGCGGGAGGATTCGCGGAAGGCGGCTATACCGGGGACGGCAACAAATGGGACGTGGCGGGCATGGTGCACCGGGGCGAATTCGTGATGCCAGCGGACGCGGTGCGGCGCATCGGGTTGACGAATCTTGAGGCGATGAAAAATGCCAGCACGTCGCAGGGAACGGCGGTTGCTGCGGCGCAAAGCGGCGGGGACATGCATTTTCATTATTGGGATGACCCGCAACGGATGATGCAACACATCCGCAACAATCCACAGGTGCAACATGCGCTGATTGATTTGGTCGGAAAGAACATGCACAAGCTGCGATGAACCCGCTCACTTTTAACGGCAACAACGCTTATATACTGGACGATCCCCCGGATTGGAATTCGCCTGTTCAGTTGACGGCGCAGTTGCCGACTTCGATGGAGCGCGGGTTGAACGGGACGGAGGCGCGGAGCCAGCTTGGTGACACGCTGCGGTTGTCGTTCAAATACACGGCGACGATTGAGGGCGAGAGCGCCAGCTTTTTCCGCATCGCGCTTTCCGGGTTGAATGTCCAGCCGGTGCTATGCCCGTTGTGGGTTGCGCCGATTCAGCCAGGCGATACGCCGTTGGTGACATCGGCCTGGTATCTGCCTTTTGATGAGGATTTGGGGGAGTTGCCGATTATTCCGGCGAGCGAGCTTTCCGCGCAGACGACTGTCTGTTATCCGCTGATGGTGGGTAAGCTGCAAAAGATTGCGGACCCGCAAATGCTCGCGCCGGACGTTTTGACGTTCACGTTTGATTTTGTCGAGAACGATGCGAGCAGTTTAAGCTTTCCGGTGTTCACGCCAGCGAATGCGTTGGCTGCTGCGAATGGGCCGCGTCCGCTTTGGCCGTGGCGGGCTGATTGGGCGAGCGTTCCGCAAGGCGGAGGGGCGGAGGTTGCGATTGAAAGCCAGCAGATCGGACAGGGCCGCGTATTGGCGGATGCGTATTACACGCAAACGAATGCGCGGCGATGCGTTCAAAACTTTACGCTCACAGACACGGACATTTGGGATTTGCTGAGTTTCTTTTCGCAGGTTGGAAACCTGACGGAAAATTTCTGGATCGCAACCGGGTTGGATTTGGGTGTTGAACTGTTTGCGGACGCCATTGCCGGGGCAAACACAATCACCGTCCAGCCTGATAGTGTGCCGGGTGAGGATTTCTTGGATGATTTTTATTTGGTTCTGGATGATTTGCAGAACCCGCAGATCGTAAAGGTCACTGGCGTCAGCGGCTCGACGCTTGTGTTGACCATCTCGCCCGCGCTGGCGAATGGGTTTAGCGCGACGGAAACACGAGTCACTCCGGCGATGCTGGCGCGATTGAGCGAGACGAAAGTAACGCTGAGTTTTGAGGCGGCGGATGTTGCCACGGTGCAACTGCATTTTCTCGAAGTGCCGAAAGAACTTGCGGGCGCGAGCACGGAGACGATTGGGAGCACGATGGGGCCGCTGGCGATGCGGGCTTGGCTGTATGTCTTTACGGTGAATTATCCGGGCGCAACGCAGACTTGGAGGTTCACCAGCTTCGAGCGGCAACTTTCGGATGGAACGAACCCATATTTGGCGGAGCAATTCGAGAATGACCAGATAACCGAGACGGCAACGATTGAGCGACAGAGTGTGTCCATCAAAAGCAGGAACTTCACCGGAAACCCGCTCGCGTTAATGGTTCCGTTCGATTTGGAATGGCCGTTG
>DASRBR010000169.1:0-4537 GCA_035653495.1 Verrucomicrobiia bacterium | reverse complement strand
CTGCGCGGCAGCGGGAAGATTCGTGGAAAGCTCATATTTGAGTTCAATCCCATCCAGCGCCTTCAGAGGAATGCCAATCGCATCCGCCACGCGCGCACGAGCATCGACTCCGAGACGCCGCGCATCGGCTAAATCCAGTTGGGCGCGGGCGAGCGCAATTTTCATCAGACCGACTTCAGCACTGGAAACTTCGCCTTCTTCCTGGCGGTCGAGCAATGATTGAACGATCCCCTGCTGGATGGAGACCTGTTCTTTCAGCAACACTTCGCGTTCGTGCGCTGATTCATAATCAATCAAGCTGCCCCGTAAATTGCTGCGCACCTTCCATGCGGTGGTGGCGATATTCAAGCGCGCTGATTCGGAAAGATGCCGTGCCTGCGCCTTGCGATAACCGCGTTTGCCCATCGTTTCAATCGGAACGTCCAGCGTCACCGTCGGGAGCCACGGGCTGAGGTAGGTTGGATTGAGGCTGTAGCCCGGATTGGCGTTGAGCACCGGGTTGGGCCTCTGCGCGGCGGTTTTTTCACCGCCTTCAGCACCTTCCCATTGCGCGCGAGCCACGGCAAGACTGGGATGATAATAAAACGCGGCAAGGCTCAGCGTTTGGAAGTCCCAAGATGGCGGAGGCCAGGCATCAAAGGTGCGATGAAGATTTTTTTCGAGAAATTGGCGGAATGCAGGATTGTCGAGCGAACGTTTGTCGAATGCGGCAGCGGATTGCGCCGGAGAAATGGGACGCGGTGTGAAGTGCGCGCACCCGGCAAACACGGCCAGCAGGACGATACACCAAAACAATTTCAAGCGCGTTTAGTTCATGGCAAACCGCGCTTGAATGCAAGCATTCCAAAATTAAATTTTTGTCAGAAATTGGAAAGAATTACCTGCCAAAGACAGATGCCGCGCGCCGATGGCATTAGTCCTTTCGTTTCTTGCGAGCTGAATTCTTTTCAATGGCCGCGATGTGAAAGCCCGATAGAGTGACGCTGCTGTCATCGTCAAACCAGATCACCACACGCGAGCCGCGTGGATTGATCCCCGCGTGGTCGGGACTGGGAATGCGATAACGATGGCCGCTGCTGGTAACAATGCTAAACGGCTCAAATGGGCCCGTCTCCAAAAGATGCCGAATGTTACCTATCATGGTAACAGAATACAGGCAGCATCAAGGCTGCGCAAGCATTCACGCCAACCACAGGCACACACCGGCCAACGCAATTGCCGCTCCTGTATAGCGAAGGGTCGGCGGCCGGAATTGGTTCTGTGCCAGCAAGCCAAGCGCGATGCCGCAGGCGTGAAGCGCAGCCGTCGCCAAAATGAAACCAAGCGCGTAAGAAAAACCGTTGGCAGTCGCAGGAATTTCAGTTCCGTGTGCGTGCCCGTGGAACATGGCAAAGAGCCCGACCAAAATCATGCTCGCGACGAGCGGCAACCGCGCGGCGGTCGCAATCAAAAGACCCAGCACAACCACGGACGCCAAAATGCCCGCTTCAACCATGGGCAGATGCACGCCCATCATCCCCAGCATTCCTCCGACACTCATCAAGCCGACGAATGTTGCGGGCACGGCCCATAGTGAGCGTCCACCCATTTGCGCAGCCCAAAGTCCGACAGCCACCATGGCCAAAATGTGGTCCAATCCGAAAAGCGGATGGCTGAATCCGCCGACAAAACTGTTGGCGTGACTATGGCCAGGATGCGCTTGAACGAGCATCGGCACAAACGACATTCCGCCGAGGAGTGAGATTGTTTTCCAGGAGGTTTTCGTGATCCGAGTATTCATAAAATTCCAGTTGTAGATTGCCCTGCGCGAAACTGTGCTCCCACTTTTTGAGAAATTCAATACCGAATATCACCCGAGATTCGCGAACTGGGAGGAGCGCGGACAGCTTGTTGCCTTGTAGAAAACATTTTTTAATCGACGAGCCAGGAATGCAACAACGGTAGCAGTTTGGGGAGCGCGACCGTCTCGGTTGTGCCCGGCGTCTCGCCGGGCGCTTCGGGGTCTTTTTTCCGTTCGGCGAGACGCCGAACGGGGCACGCGGGACGCGTGCGCTCCCCAATTCCCATCCCAGTTCCATTCTTGTCCCACACGCAAGCATCTTTTCTACAGAGCAACAGCTTGTCCGCGCTCCTATGGATGCGGTTCGTTTTACTTTTCCGCTTACCGTGTTCCCATGCCGACACTCTGGACGGTCTGGAACAATTTGCCTTCAGTCTTGATGCTCGGGGCGATGATGATTTCGGTTTCCTGGAACTTGCGGATGTTCGGCGCGCCGACGTTGCCCATGCAGGTAGTGATGGCGCCGACAAGATTTTGCGAGCCGTCGTCCACCGTGGCGGGGCCGAAAAGAATTTGCTTAAGTGAACCGCTTAGGCCGACCTTGATGCGCGTGCCGCGCGGAAGGTTCGCGTGGGGAGTAGCCATGCCCCAATGATTTCCCTTGCCCGGCGCTTCCTTGGCTCGGGCGAAGGCGCTGCCAACCATGACTGCATCCGAACCACAAGCCAAAGCCTTGCAAACATCGCCGCCCTTGCTCATGCCGCCGTCGGTGATGATGGGCACGTATCGGCCGGTGTTCTTGAAATGCTTGTCGCGAGCGGCGGCGCAATCCACAGTGGCCGTCACCTGTGGAACGCCCAAACCGAGCACGCCGCGGCTGGTGCATGCCGCTCCGGGACCGACGCCGATCAACACGCCTGCCACGCCACATTCCATCAATTCGAGCGTCACATTGTACGTGACCGCGTTGCCGATAATGACCGGAATGTGAAGCCTGTCGGTGAGCGCGGCGAGGTCGAGCGATTTGTATTCGGTGGAAATATGGCGAACGGTCGAAACGGTGGATTGCACCACGAACAAATCTGCGCCGGCTTCCTGCGCGATGGCGGAAAAACGCTCGGCCTTTTGCGGAATGGAACTGACCGCAGCCTGAATGCCGCCTTTTTTCAATTCTTCGATACGCCGGCCGATCAATTCTTCCTTGATCGGTTCGAGGTAAAGTTTCTGGATGAGCGTGGTCACTTCGTCCTTGTCGGCCTTGACCACCTGTTCGAGCACTTCGGAAGGATTTTCGTAACGCGTTTGCACGCCTTCCAAATTGATGACGCCCAGACCGCCAAGCTTGCCCATCTCGATGCAGAATTTCACGTCCGTCACGCCATCCATGGCGCTGGCGATGATGGGAATCTTGAGCGTGATGTGGCTTCCGTCCTTGCGCGGAATTTGAAAGCTGGTGTCCACTTCGTTGGGGTTGATGGTGACATCACCCGGCACCAGTGCGATTTCATCGAACCCGTAGGTCACACGGGCTTTTCGGTTTCGGCCAATCCACATTCCCATAATTTTTTCTGCTGCTAAATAAAAGTTGTGGGTGGCGAAGGATTCCATCGCCCCCGTTGGTTAAATTGGCAAATAATCTCGCAGCAACCGCGCCGGACTGCAAGCCCGTGGTTCAAAATTCAATGGCGTCGTTCATCCTTCCGCACTGCGAACAGCGGGAACGGGTCACGTCGGCATCGTCAGTATAGACCTGGCCGCAATTACCGCACCGAAAAATACGGTCCGGGCTGGCCGACGGCCCAAAACGCCTGCTGCGTAATTCAGAATATATGGCCAGCCCCGAAAGTGCCGCAAGCAAAGAAACCACGTAGGTCAAAACGAGATGGTCTATGGACATGTAATCTACGGGTTGGCGACGGTTGAATTGGCGTTGGTTGCGGGCAGCGGGATCGTGCGCCAGCGGAAAACCAAACGGCCCCATTGTGCGGCAGAATCAGCGCTGTCGGCATGATCAAAATCGATGCGCGGCAATGGTTGGAAGTGCATGGAACGGGCAAGATTCAATGCAAACGCATCAGCCGCCTTGCCTTCCTTCGAATCTTTCGGGCCCCCAGGCAAGACCACCGAAAAAACCGTGCCCTCGCGATCGACGCCGATTTGCACCACAGTATTTGATAAAATATCCGAGGCGGGCCATGAATCGACCTTCAACTGGGTGAGCAATGGACGGTGCGCCAGTTCTCCCTCCACGGTGAACGTGGATTGTGCCGGCAGATCGGGCAAAGAAGCGATTGGTTCCAGTTGCGGTTCCGGCGCGCTGGGAGGTTCGAATATTTCGCGCAAATCGTTTCGCGCATGTTCCTTGAGGGCGCTCCCGAGTTTGTCCACGGCAAGCTCCAGCGGACGCGCTGGTTCGGTCCATTGGGGAGAATCGTATTGTAATGCGGGCGTTTCCAGCCATGCGCCGCCCGAGAAACCGTTCCGGTTGGCCAGCGCGAATTGGGCGGGATTGCTCAGCGGCAGACGCTGCAGGATGTCACCGTTCGCAACAAAAATGGCGGGCGAATTATTTCTTCGCAGAAAAATTTCAGGCTGATGCCGCGAAAGCCAGAAGATGAGAACCACCTGCCCGAGCATGATGATGAAAATCGTCGCAACCCAGCGGCGTCCGGCCCAATGTCGTGCATCAAGGGCGCTGTTCATGGAACTCGCGAATCAAACGGACGCGGCAGAGCGGCAAGATGAATTTGCCGGATT
>DASRBR010000168.1:0-2989 GCA_035653495.1 Verrucomicrobiia bacterium | reverse complement strand
AGCCGGAAAGACGCGCGTTTTCATCTGTTGCAGGCAATGGTGTGATGGGGCCAAGTCTCTGCGCAAGCGCATCAGCGATCTCCGCGCCATATTTCGGCACGACAATTGCCGAGGCATTGATGCAACTGCGACCGCCATTATCGGAAATCGAGGCGACCATCACGTCGAGAAATTCGGGCCAGCGTTCGATTTCATCCGAGCCAATCAAAATCTTGCTGTAGCCGGGCCCGTGTATTTGAATGGCCGGGTTGTTGGCATAACGGTCAGTTGTGCTTTTGTCGCCGAAAATCAAAGCGCGCCCGCACAGTTTCAGGATTTCACCCGCGCCCTCGTGATCGGTTGGATAAAAGCCAAATGCTTCCGCCGGGCATCCCGCCCCAATGAAAGCCTGGATCAAGCGAAAAGGCGTCCACGGTTCCTCGCGGCCAGGCTTGATCACGACAGGCATTTTCAAGGCAATTGCCGGCAGCCAGAGCGAATTGACCGCCGGCGAATTGCTCGGCATCACCAAACCCAGCGCCTGTGTTGCCGGATAATAACTGACCGGCGTGCCGAACTGCTCGCCATGCCCTTTATCGAGAATGGAAAGATCCAGTCCGCGAGTGAGCCCGTTGAGAATCTGGCGCATGTTGGTGAGCGCATGATGGATTTTGGCCATGTTGCGGCGAACCATCACGTGCGGCAGACCACTGGTGGCGGAAAGCGTTTCCAGGTATTCACGCGCGCTTTGGGCGTGGCCCTTGTCGCCGAGAGGAAGCGTTCCTTCGAGGAATAATTCACCAGCTTTCGCGCTGATCTCGAGCAATTGCGCGGTGGTGAATTTCTTCAAGGCGGCGCGCGAATCTGCTGCCCTGGCAAGGTCTTTGCGAACGATGCCGGCATTGACCTGGCTGATGGAAGCCAACGGCGTACCCATCCGGTGGTCAATGACCTTGATCTGGTCGAGGCTCTCGTAAGGCCGTCCGCGGCGCAACGCGGGAATATGAGGAAGAGGTGTCACGTCATCAGTTGGTCTTGAGTTCAAGCGTCGAAGGCGTGGTCAAAAAATTTGTCTCATCAGGAAACACTACTTTGACGGCGGTGAAACGGCCATCCTGCCATTGCTGTTCTTTGAGGAGCCAGTCACGGACGAACTGGGCGACGTTTTTGCGGCATTCTTCACGCACCAACGCGATATGCCGTGGATCCGCGGCGTAAAGACTGAGCGTGGGAGTAAGGTCTTTTTCCAATTGGTCCATTTGTTCACCCGCATTGAACCGCGCCCACCCGGCGTTCGATTTCTTCTCCATCCGGGATGTGTCAATCGCCACGGGAAGAGTGGGATGAAAACGCGGCGCGTGAACGACACAGATGTTCGTCGAAATATCAAGCTGCCACGGATCGTGCAGCCGGATATAATAACGGTAAGTGGCTGGTACTTGGATTGCGGTAACGGTGCTGCCCAAATTGAGATAACCCCATGCGGTTGTCAGATTGTTCGATTCGGCAAGATTCTCGTTCAGCGTGAGCGCGGCAAGTTCCAAGCGGCCACCCGGATCGGAACTCAATTCGGGGAGCGATTCCTCGAACGTGCGGGTGATATGTTGCTGGTCAAATTTTTCAAGGATGTTCACGACAGCTTTTCCTGCAGCATCTATTGTATTTGCCGGAACCCTTGCACAGCTTCTGATTGAAATCACCCACCCGATCACAATCAGCAAGGCAACGATCATCACGGCCATCGGCCAGCGATATTTCACCAAAGGTGTTTCCGAACCCGGGCGTTCTGAGGTCGCGCTCACAAAAGCACTCTAGTTCATCGCTCGCCTGCTTCAAGAAATCAATACACGCCCTCCACGATATTCTTCTCCATCGCGCCGAACGGTCGCACTTCTGCGACGCCATCCCATGCATAAGGTGCGCGCGGTTCGCGGCGGATGGCTTCGTCGCGTTCAAGGAAGCGCGGCATGAAAAATTCCTTCGTCAACGTCGTCAGTTCCACCCGTCCCCATTCGCCGTAATTCTTCAACTGCCCGGTCTTGTTCGGGTCAACGATCCTGAGAACGGCGCGGGGCTGCGGCGCGTAATACGTGATGGAAAAATTGTCCTCGGGCCGAAGTGGAACGCTGGCCGCAAGGCCCATCAATGTGTTGCCGTAGGTCGGATAAAAGCCGATACGATTCTCCAAAACTTCCTCGACAATGAAGCGGACATATTGCGGCGCCATGGTCGTGCCGCCGCAGAAGACGCCGCGAATACCTGCATCGTACAGATTCACTTTTTCGCCAAGCGCTTCGAGCAGTTTCGGCGTGGTGAACATGCCGCTGACTTTGCGATGCTTCAAAATGGTCACGGCCTGGTCGATCACGTGGTCCATGTAGGCGCGCGCCTGGTCAAATTGTTTGTTGCTAATGACCTTTTTGACCCAGCGCGGATCCAAGTCCACAAAGTAACAGGAACTGCCGCGGACATTGGCAAGATGTTCGACGGCCAATCGCAGCCGGCGTGGCCCGGTCGGCCCGACCATCAGCCAGTAATGATTGCGCGGAAAATGTTCATCCGAAAGTTTCTCCGAGAACTCGCTGTAATCCACTTTGTAATCATCCCACCCAATGCGTTGCTTGGGCATGCCCGTCGTCCCGCCAGTCTCGAAGATGTTGAACGGCCGGCCTTGATATTTTTTTGGCACCCAGACCTCGTTGGGCAGGTCGCGCAACCATTCGTCCCGGAAATGCGGAAAGCGAAGCAAATCGGCAAAACATTTAACTTCAGTTGCCGGATTCCAGCCCGCTTTTTGGGCCCAATCGAGCCAGAATGGCGAGCCTGTCTCAGGCGAAAAATGCCACTGAACGATTTCGCGGACATGCGCATCGAGTTTTTCCTGCGCGGCCTTGATGGTTCCAGAGTCGGGATTCATGGGAACAAAATTGGAGTGAGTGTGATGAATTTGAATTGGCGACAGTTTCAGATTTTTGTGGCGGGGGCAGGCACCGGACGATTCCGAGCGTTG
>DASRBR010000167.1:0-2183 GCA_035653495.1 Verrucomicrobiia bacterium | reverse complement strand
TTCGGATTTCGGATTTCGGATTTTTGCAGATGGGCGTGGAACGCATCCAACGTGATTCGGTAACGGGTGATGGTGTGACGGATGGTTATAAACCGGGTTGCCCCGGAAAAATGCAATCCGAGTTGTTCGCGGGCGAGTTGTGGCAGGTTCGGCTTTTTTTCTGCGGTGGTGATTTCAATGTTCGGAAACTCCCACAGATGCGCATTGACCTGTCCGGCGGCTCGCTGGCGGACGAAAAACTTCCCGCGTTGTTTGATAACGAAGGCGACGAAGCGTCGTTCGGTGGCGGCCACACGCGGTGCGAGATTTGGGATTTGAGCAATGCGATTTGCGAGGCGGGCTTTGCAAAATTTGCGAACCGGGCAACTGCCGCATTTTGGCTGCCTGGGAGCGCAGATCAGCGCGCCCAATTCCATGAGGCTCTGATTCAAACGAGAGCAGAATGGTGTATTGGGTGTGGCGTGGTTCGTGTCGCGTGTTGCGTGTTGCGTGGCGGCGGTTTCGACGAGTTTTGCCGCGATTTTCCACAAAAGTTCGTTCGTGCTCCTTTCGCGCGGGTTTTCGGTGATGCCAAAGAGGCGCGTCAGGACGCGCATGACGTTGCCATCTAGGATTGGGCGCGGTTGGTTGAAGGCGATGCTGGAAATCGCGCCGGCGGTGTAGCGTCCGATGCCGGCCAGGTTCAAAATGTCATCAAATTCGCGCGGGAACTGGCCGGAATGTTCGGTCATGATCTGTTGCGCGGCTTTTTGCAAGTTGCGCACGCGTGTGTAGTAGCCGAGACCTTCCCAAAGTTTGTGAAGCGTTTGGGAATCGGCGGTCGCGAGGTTGGCGATGGTCGGCAGCGCGCGCATCCAGCGTTCCCAATACGGAATGACCGTTTTGACCTGCGTTTGCTGCAGCATGATCTCCGACACCCAGATGGCGTAAGGGTCGCGTGTGCGCCGCCAGGGAAGGTCGCGGGCGTTTTTTGAAAACCATCCGAGCAGTGCGGAAACAACCGCGTTAGAGTGTGAAATCTTCTGGCTCAACTTGAGTGGTTCAGTAGGTTTCTGTAATCGTCGAGAGAACGGTCGTTGCAACTGGAGGCGTACACCATAATGCTTCTTGGCCAGTTGCTCACACTTTGGTCGTCGATCATGACTTGTGGCTTGGGGAGGAACGCTTTGAAGCACTGCGCTTCGAACCAGTGTGTCGTCCACATCGACACATATATTAATACTGTTGCTTGAGTCCATAGCCCGGAATGTTTTATTGGTTCTCGACTTTTGTTTTCACGATTGGAGATTTGGTTCGCTCACCGTTGCGGAGTTAAGTGACATATTGCGCTCGTTAAGAACATAATCCGCTGAACTTGCTGAATGAAGATTGAAGTCGGCCTCGAAAAGCCGTATGGTTTTTCCGTGCCTTTGACATTGGAACAAATTGTGGAAGAAGCCCGACATTGGCCGGCGGAGAAGGTTGGCGAATTGGTTGGACGACTGACGGAGAATTTGCATGCCAGTGATCCCGAAACCGAGCGCGCGTGGAAGGCGGAGATTGACAGGCGGATTGAGGAAATCCAAAGCGGCAAGGTGCAGGGCATACCCGGCGAAGAAGTTTCCGCAAGCATCCGCAAAATTCTGGGGCGGTGAAACCGCACACTTTTCATCCGGATGCGAGCGAGGAATACACGCAGGCGGTTAAATATTACCAATCCATCAGTCCTGAGTTGGGTAGCCGACTTTATGACGAGATTGAACGTCTCATTTTGGAGGTTCGACGCCACCCTGAGCGCTTCTTTCGCTTCAGTCCGCCTGCCCGCCGCGCCTTGTCCCGGCGATTTCCATACTCCATAATTTATCTGGACCAACCGGATCGGATATGGATTGTTGCGGTCATGCATGCCAAACGACGGCCGGGATATTGGCGGGAACGTTTGAAATAATTCGTTGTGAAACCGTTGACGAGCCATACCTGCAAGTTGACCGATGCTCAGGCGCAAGCCTTGGAAGGCATTTTGCGCGCGCGCGACTACGAGTTTCGGCAAGTGCCTTACGCGCGGTTTGCGGCGGGGAACAAGGATGTCAATGTCGTCTTTTACGAGAGCGGCAAGTTGGTGGTGCAAGGGAAGGGGACGCAGGATTTCATCGAGTTCGTGCTGGAGCCGGAGGTGCTCAAGGAAGCGAAACTGGGCTACGAAG
>DASRBR010000166.1:0-3177 GCA_035653495.1 Verrucomicrobiia bacterium | reverse complement strand
ATCTGCACCACGCGATCAACCGCGTATTCCTTGCCGATGCCGCCCAAATCAATGCTCATCCCTTCGCGCGGCAAAAAGATGCCGCCTTTGCGCCGCTGAATTTTCCGCCAGCCGACCAGTTCGCGAGCTTGGGCAACGGCTTTCTCCGACGGCACCACCGCGGGTTTGCTTTTCCAATTCCAAAGTTTCAACAACGGCAGCGCCGTCGGGTCGAACACGCCGCGCGTGAAGAAAACCATTTCCTGGCACAAATTGAAGAGCGCGTCGGTTTCCGCGTCCACTTCAACCCAGTGCAAACCGGCTGCGGCGTTGATGCGGCCGATGAGGCTCTCGGGAATGAAGCGCGAATAATGCGATTCAAACCACGCGACCCAGCGCAGCACTTCCTGCTGGAAATCGCGCGCGAGATCGGGAGCGACGCCGTGGAAATTCACGCGGCAAGTGGTGCTCATCGCCGCGAAAGTCAACTGATTTAAACCGCTTGTGGCCGTGCATTGGGCCGATGCCCGCACGCGGCCATAGACCGTGTCGAACGCGCTGGACGCTGTTTCGAGCATTGTTTCCATATATCAAAACCAGACGCGCGCGCCAATGCTATAAACACTGGCCGAAGGATACGCGCTTTGCGACGTAGCGCCATCCAAGCCGCGCATCATGTATCGCATGTAGCTAAGGTCCAAAGAGATGTGCTTTTGGATGCGAAAAGTGAAATCGGCGGAAAGATTGAAGCTCTCGAGTTCCGACAGCCGGTAATCCGACGAATAATTTGGCACTGCCGGTTTGGCCTCATTCGGTTCCGACGGCACCAGGATGTAATAAAAACTCGCCGCGCTTTGCCGGTAATAACGGATGCCCGGCGTGAAGACCACGAAGCGTCCGAGCTTTTGGTGCCAGTCGAATTCTCCCGTATTGGCAAAGATGCCATACGAATCATGGAAGAAACGGTAGCTGACATCCGCGCTGGCGTCAGCGGCATCGAAATATTGCACGAAGTTCGCGTATAAAATTTCGTCCACGCGCCGCCGCGGACGTTTGTCGGGCAGAGGATTGTCGGGCTGATCGCCATTTGAGAAAGACTGCGGAAAATCGAGAATTGCAATCCTATACTGATCGCTGAGATAGCCGTATTCCTGTCCGTAGGTGACATCCACCGTGAAATAACTTTTGGACGAGATGAGCTGATTGATGCCGATCAAGAAATTATCGCTCACCTTCGGGTCCCATGTTCCGCCGGCGGCGACGTTCCGCACGCGGTCCACGTCATGCGACCAGCCGGTGTTGAGAATGGTATTTTTGTCATTGAGCGCCAGGGAATAATTGATGGCAGAGCCGTAGGAATGGTAATCATGCTCGCGGCTGTAGCTCCATTCCGGCGTCAACGAATTGTTTCCCCAAAGGACGGTGGGCGCGATGTTATAGGCTGTGCGGCGGTCGCTGAGATGCGTCAACGGCACCCCGGAATTGCGGTAAGCTGGATTGTTGGCGATATTCTGCGTTTGCGAGGCAAGGATTGCGTTGACTGCGCCCGTCGCATTCGCCCTGGCATTCGCGCTGGCATCCTGCGCGATGGTGTGGCCGGTGGGGCCGTAGGTTTGATAGCCTGTGCTCTTGACCCAGTTCGTGAATGTCCGCAGCGCGGCAGGCGTGGGTGAAACGGGGTTGATGACGTTGAAATAGGGCGTGTAAAGCGAAGTTGAACTGTTCGGGTCCGTTGCTGCCGAGAGAATTCCGTTGAAATTTGCGTTGTAATTTGCCTGATAAATGGCGGGGAAAGTGTTGTTGAAGGTGTGTTGCGGCCATTGATTGACCGGCGGTGCGCCGGTGGGTGTCGCGCCGGAAATGGCATCTTCCACCGCCGAGGCCGCCAGCCGGAAATGGCTGGTCAAACCGATGTCGAAGCCAATGGTGTCAGTGCCGATGTTCATCCGGTGATCGTCTTCGAAATAACTTTCGTGACGGTAACCGGCGTAATCTTCCTGCGCGAACGCGCGGCTCGCCTTGACCACCAGCACCAGGCAAAGACAAAGAGTCAGCGTGCGGGGCTTGCAATGAACGGCCATAAGTCAGGTTTTCTTCCAAGTCAAAGCACAAGGCGTCCCTAACACCTTTTTTTCAAATGAAAATAATCCGCAAATCGTAATGAAGGCTTCCAAAAAGGCAATTCGATTTTGATGTGAGTTGACGAATCAGCAGTCAGGCTGCGCACCCCGCCAAACATCGAGGTGCGCAACCTTTTGTAGTGGGGTCATGGGGATTGATTGTCGGCATCGTTGTCGAAATCGAAAGGCGGTGTGATGCCGGTGTAATCGCCAATTATCTTGGCATCGTAAGGCGAGTAGAGGCCTTTTTGCGTCGTATGCAGATTGTAGCCTACATTGGGCCCAATCGGGCCTGTCCCTCCTTCCAGCGGCAAACCGTATTGGGCGACAATCTGTTTGGCTTGATTCACCCGAATGACGCGGTTGTTGAACTGATCGCTGATCAACGTGTCGCCGCCGCGCAGGCGGATGGCGCGCGTGGGCAGTGGCGCTGGGATGCTCAGCGGACTGTTCGTCGTGAAATATTCCCAGACCACGCTGTCATTGGTGTCCACTTCAACCGCGCGCGCATTCCCCGCATCCGTCAAAAGCGTGTCGCCATTGGGCAAACGGCTGGAGAAGGCGCACGCGCCCAGAGTCCCGCCAGCGGTGAACGTCTGGACGATGACATCGTCGCGGGTGACTTCGATGGCGCGATTATTATTTTCGTCCGTGATAAGGATGTGGCCATTCTCCAGCAACTCGGCGGAATTGGGGCTGTTAAGCTGGTCGGAAGCATTGGTGTTGGAGCCGGGATATTGCCAAACGATCTTTTTTTCGAGATTGACTTCGATGATGCGGTTGTTGCCCTGGTCTGTGATGAGGACATGGAAGGTTGGCAGCCAGGTGGACTGAACTGGAGCGCTCAAGTGATTAAAATCGGAGCCGGTCACGCCGAACTGGCCGTATTGCCAGACGATTCTGCCGGACGGCCCGACGAGAATGACGCGATTGTCCACCGCTCCATCGGGCGCTTGCGGAATGACACCGGGAGGGGTGCCCGTGCCGGCCATGAGCGTCAGGAAACCGACACGTTGGGCGTCATTGCAGCCGATGATGGAACGCGCGGAAAAATCATTCGGCCCGAGGCCAAAGGACC
>DASRBR010000165.1:0-3331 GCA_035653495.1 Verrucomicrobiia bacterium | reverse complement strand
TGCTTGAACACGCTGAAAAACAATCCCGGCAGCAGCAGGAACGAAATGATGGAAGGCAGGAACAGCAATCGCGTGCTTCCCGTCAACGCCAGTAACGGAGCCATCAACCATTCATAGCCGCACGCGCGCACGTTCAGCCGGTTGAACGCGGTGTGCACCCAATGCCAATGACCATGTGCCAGCCAATGCAGCACGCGCGGCACGCGATAAGCCAGCGCGTCGTAATTGGTCGGCAGATAAATCAATCCGCCAATCAGTGAGAGACACGCGAGCATTAAAAATCCGAACGGCAAAGGCTTCCGAAATCGCCGAACCAATCGACCAATGCGCACCTCTTTTAAATCCTGGACAATCCTCCCACTCCTCCAAAACAAAAATGCGCCGAGCGCAACAATCAATGCAATCGCATAACCGCGCGCGTTCAATTGGCCGAACGCGGACAATATCCAACCGATCGCGCTCAGGGTTGCCGAACAAAGCAGCCAGGGTTCCAGCCCAACCGGCGATTTCAATGGCTTTTGCTGCTCGGCCATGGCGGGCAAAACGGCCGGTTTGTTTACACTCTCGATCACCGGAAAAAATTATATTTGATGATGCAACGCAAGGCGCTGATTCCGTCGCGCCAGTTGATTTTCTTGCCCTCGGCGTACGTGCGGCCGTTGTAAGAGATGGGCACTTCGAAGATGCTCAAGTCCATCTTGGCGACTTTGGCGGTGATCTCCGGCTCGAAACCGAAACGATTTTCCTCAATGGCGATTTTTTGGATCACTTCGCGGCGGAAAACCTTGTAGCAGGTTTCCATGTCGGTGAGGTTCAGGTTGGTCGCCATGTTCGAGAGCATGGTCAGAAATGTGTTGCCGACGAAATGCCAGAAATAAAGCACGCGATGCGGGCCACCGGCAAACCGTGAACCGAAAACCACATCGGCCTTTCCGGACAAAATCGGCTGGATGAGAACGGGATATTCCGCCGGGTCATATTCCAAATCGGCGTCCTGGATGAGCACGATTGGACTTTTGGCCTTGCTGATGCCGGTGCGCAACGCGGCGCCCTTGCCCTGGTTGACCTCGTGGCGAAACGTCTGGATGCGCGGGTCCTGTTGCGCCAGTTCCTGCAAAACCTTCCACGAACCGTCCCTCGAACAATCATCCACCACCACCAGTTCGCGCACGGAAGCCTGCGACAAGACAGTCCGGATCACCACCGCGACGGTCGCCGCCTCGTTATAGACGGGCATGACGACCGAGATGCAACTCGTGCCGGTTAATGGTTCACTGCTGTTGTTCATGATTTCGGGCATTGCCGGCGCCCATGGACTGTTCGCGAGGCGCAAAATTGAGACGCATCAGACATTCCGGCCCTGACACCCTAAATTGCCGGCAGCATCAAAGTAATGGCCTAAAATGCTGCCAAACTAGCCGCCCATTCCCCACAACTCAATATAAAAGTGCTCGTCTTGGCCCTCCATGGCGAACTTATCATGTCAGTGTGCCAGCCTCTTACGGTAGCAAAGTCCAAGCACTCGCTCGGCAGGCCGACGCTGCCGCATCGCCGTGACTTTTGGGCGGAGCAGCAGGTCCGCCCTACCAATAAAACCTCCAAATTTCCGCTTTTTCTTTTTTGAACCGGGGTTAAATTCCCCGATATGCCTTCATTTGATATCGTGTCTGAAGTCAATTCGATGGAGATCGAAAACGCGGTCAACCAGGCCAAAAAAGAACTGGCCACGCGTTTCGATTTCAAGGGCGTCAAGGCGGACATTGCCCTTGAAAAAAACGAGATCAAACTCACCGCAGAGGATGAGTTCCGCGTTAAAACGCTTGTCGAGATGGTCATCGGCAAGCTCGCCAAGCGGCAAATCAGCCTCAAAAACGTGGAGAAGTGCGAGCCGGACATTTCGCCGCTCGGCCATGCCCGCCAGATCATCAAGATCAAACAAGGCATCGAAACAACTGTTGCCAAGCAAATCACCTCGTTCATCCGCGACACCAAGCTCAAGGTCACCACGCAAATCCAGGACAACCAAATCCGCGTCACCGGCAAGAGCAAAGACGATTTGCAATCCGCCATCGCGGCTGTTCGCGGGCACGACTTTCCTGTGGCGTTGCAATTCCAGAATTTCAGGGATTAGTGAACAGGTAGGACGGCGCGCTGCGCCGTCCGCGGACATCGCAGCGCGATGTCCCTGCCATGAAGCATCGGTTCATGGAACGGATGAACCATTCTGCTCCGCGCGAAGAGGAACCGAAACTTTTCGGTTTATGTGGTTTGGCCGAGGCGGCGCAAGCTCTTGCGGCCCCAAGTTTTGGCCGAGGCTTTTTGGACCCAGAAACTTTCGCCGGCATTGATCATGGGCGGGTTCTTCGACCACTGTTCCATGTTTTCAAACGGGTAAAGGACGTATTGCTGGCGGTTGGTGTCGAACAAATGGATCACGTCCCCTTCGGAAATCGGAAAGCCCAAATCCTCATGGATGCGGCCCGCCAGCGGAATCAGTGAACTGCGGATGGAAAATCCCGCCGGAATGGGCAATGAATAATCATCCTCCATCACCTCGCCTACCAGGTTCAACGGTTTATAATCCGACGTGGGATTGAAGAGGATTGCGCCTTCGCCGGGCACCAGCGTCTCACCGGAATGGCTCCATCTTCCGTTCTTGAAAATATTTTCGTTCAGCCCGAAAAGGCGCGTGTCAAATTTGTTGACCGCAGTTCCTTCCGGCAATCCCTTGAACAACTCCGCCACGGTGTTCGAGGGAGCATTGAACGGATTGGCAACCATGGAAAAACCGGGCGCGAGGGTGATTGTCGCGTAACCCATGACGTTGGCCGAACGCATGTCTTCCGAAACCGTTCGATAAAAGCGATAACTGAATTTGGAAGCGGACGAATCGACGTAATCGATGGGCTGGCCTCCGGAAGTCTCGCGATCAATCGTGATCCAGTTTTTGAAATCGCTGCTGGCCTGGATTTCGAATTCCATGCCGCGGGCGGCATCGATCTTGAATTGAAACGCGCCGTAAGGAAACCGCACAGGCTTGGTCAGCCGCGGTGGTGCCGGCGGTTCCTTTTCCTTTTGCAAAAAGGAACGCGGGTCAATTCTTTTCAAGAGAGCACTGGGCATGGCTTTCAGTTTGATATTTTTTTCTTTCTTCGATATGGCGAATCATTTTCTCTCTGTCAGCCCTTTCGGACAAGTCAGCCATTGTCCGATCCCCTTGTAATCCCGCATTTTGCGAGGTCACTTAAATCCGTCACTCACAAATGAATAAATTGCAAAGACCGTGCCAATCGTGGAAATGCAAAAAAAGAACCGCGGATTTTCATCCGCG
>DASRBR010000164.1:0-13661 GCA_035653495.1 Verrucomicrobiia bacterium | reverse complement strand
TCGGAATGGCCGTCTCGTCCATGTGCCGCGATGCCCGGCAGGCGATTGCAACCACCTTTCTGCTGATGTTGATCTTTGCCGGTTTGTTACCGTCTGTTTGGTGGCTCCAACGAATGACCATCAATAACTCGAGCCTGGATTTTCTTTTATGGCCGAGTCCGGTGACAACCTATATCAGCAGCCTCGATAACAGATATAAATATGGCGCTGGGGCCCGATTTTTTTGGGAATCTCTTGGAACACTTTATTGCCTGGGTCTCTTTTCCATCATCATTGCCAACCTGGTGTTGCCACATTCATGGCAGGATAACGTCCACACAAAGAAAGAAAAAAATTCAACCACTGCAACGAAAGATGCGCGCGGAGAAGGACGTATTGGACTGCTGGAGTTATTGCGGCGATACGAACCTGCTCTTTGGCTTGCGTTGCGGGATCCTACAGCAAGCAAGGGCGCGCGGAGACTGTATTTACTTTTTTTGCCGGCTTGGTTCAGCGCCCTGCTGATTTCCGTGACAAGCCACTGGTCTCACGAAGGGTTCATCATAGCGATGCTTGTCGCTTATGCCATGCACGTGGCGATAAAGGTCATCATTGCGACAGAAGCAACCCGGCGAATGAACCTCGACCGGCGTAACGGCGCATGGGAATTGTTATTGGTAACGCCGTTGACGGTCCGGTCCATCGTCTCCGGCCAAAAAAAAGCGTTGTGGCGGCATTTTCGAAGCACCTTGTTCGGGCTTGCCTTTATTAATGTCCTAATGATCGTCGTGGTCGAAATTTTTCACAAGCATCTCGACATGACTTCAGATGATCGATGGATGTTTCGCCAAGTATTTTTCGGAGGAATTGTCGTGTTATTCGCGGACTTTCAAAGTTTGGGCTGGGTCGGGATGTGGCTCGGATTGAAAACGCGGCAGCATCATCGTGCGGTTCTGGCCACTTTGGGGCAAATCATGGGCCTGCCGTTGATTTTCATCTTCCTGTTGTTCGTGATACAGCCAGGGTTTCGGAGCATAAGAGGCCCGTTGATCATGATGGCCCTCTGGTTTGGCATCAGCATGGCTTTGGACGCAGCTTCGGCCATGGTGGCACGAAGACGTTTGCTGGCCGAATTCCGCTCACTGGTGGCGGCAGCTCATGGGTGAGGCGCAGCATGCTTTGTTGAATAGATTCTCATTAGCACCCTGCTTTAGCAGGGTGTTAAAAAGACGCAGGTGAAAAAACTGTTTAAACAGTTTTTCTGCCCGTGCTTCAATCCACCGCGTTAAAACGCGGTGTTAATGAGAACGTTTCAACAAAGCAGGTCGCAAAACTGCTAAATACGCGATGTTTTACAATTTTGCCTGCAAAATATAATTGCCTCCTGCGCTGGTTTGGCGAAGGCTGGTATAAGTTAACAACTAAACTAAAGGACCATTATGATATTGGTGTTGCTTGTTTTGGGCGTGCTGTTCGTGATCGCGCTGATGGTGATCTTTTATATCATCGGCGGATACAACAACCTCGTTTCACTGCGCAACCGGTTCAAAAATGCCTACGCGCAGATTGATGTCCAGCTTAAGCGCCGTTACGACCTGATTCCCAACCTGGTCGAGACTGCAAAAGGTTACCTCAAGCATGAGCGTGAAACCCTCGAAGGCGTCATTGCCGCCCGCAACGTCGCCGCCAACGCGAACGTGAAGGCCGCGCAAAATCCCGGCGATGCCTCGGCCATGAAGGACCTTTCCAGCGCGGAAACGGCATTGAGCGGAAGCCTTGGACGCCTTTTCGCGGTCGCGGAAGCGTATCCCGATCTCAAGGCGAACCAGGAAATGATGGCGCTCATGGAGGAATTGACCTCCACGGAAAACAGGATCGCCTTCGCGCGCCAGGCTTACAACGATTCGGTGATGGTGTACAACACCACGCGCGAGACGTTTCCGACGAACATCATCGCCAACACGTTCAACTTCACCGCCGCCGAGATGTTCGTGGTGGACAAGCCCGAGCAGAAGGAAGCGCCGAAGGTCGCGTTCTGACGCCATGCAGCAACCGGATTTCTTCGCCCGCGAGGATTTGGCCCGGCGCCACACGAAGTTGCTCGAGGTTTACTTCTTGCTGGCGATCATCGGAACCATCGTGCTGACCTACGCGGCGGTCGCGTTCGTGTTTGCGCTAAAGGGCGGCAATCCGTTCAATCCGGGACTGTTCGCCGCAGTGGTGTGCGGCACATTGGCCGTCATTATCGGCGGCAGCCTTTACAAAACGACGCAGCTTGCCAGCGGCGGAAGCGCAGTTGCGGAAATGCTCGGCGGCAAACCCGTCAATGCAAACACTGCCGACACCGACGAACGCAAATTCCTCAATGTTGTTGAGGAAATGTCCATCGCGTCCGGCACGCCGGTTCCGCAATTGTATGTGCTCCCGGGCGAATTGGGCATCAACGCCTTCGCCGCCGGACATTCCACGAATGACATGGTGATCTGCGCGACGCGCGGCGCGTTGAAATGCCTCAAGCGGGACGAATTGCAGGGCGTCATCGGCCACGAGTTCAGCCATATCCTGAACGGCGACATGAAACTCAACCTGCGGCTGATGAGCCTGGTGTTCGGCCTGCTTTGTCTCGCCATTTTTGGCCGTATTCTGCTCAGGACTCGCGGGCAAAAAAATCCGCTGCCATTGCTCGGGCTGGCGCTGCTGGCAGCGGGCTCGCTGGGTGTATTCTTCGGCAAGCTGATCAAAAGCGCGGTGAGCCGCCAGCGCGAATTTTTGGCCGATGCTTCCGCAGTGCAATTCACGCGCAATCCGCTCGGCCTTGCCAATGCGTTGAAAAAAGTCGGCGGCGCCGGCTCATGCATTGATGACCCGAATGCCGAGGACGCCAGCCATCTCTTTTTTGCGAATGGCCTGGGCGAATCCATCGCGAACATGTTTTCCACGCACCCGCCTTTGGAAGAGCGCATCCGCGCGCTCGACCCCACATGGGACGGCAAATTCATCCCGATGGACCCTTCGCTTTATCAATTGGAAGAAACTCATGCGCCGACGCATACAGTCCCGCCGATGATTTCCTCGGCCACACGTGCAATCCGTCCAGCACAATTCACGGGTGTCATTGGCGCGGCCACGGCGGCGGCGACGTTTGGAAGCATGGCCTTGCGCACTCCGCACGCCGCGCTCAGTTACGCGGCGGACTGGCGTTCCAAGCTGCCGCCTGCGTTGGACACTGCCGCGCGCGAGCCGATGAGCGCCGTCGCGCTGGTTTACGCGCTGCTCTTGAGCCGCGATGCCGCCATGCGCGCGTCGCAGCTTCAACAATTGCAAAAACAATCCGCGCCGGGCATTTGCGACGAGACCGTGAAATTGTTCACCAACGTGGCGGATTTGGAAAGCCGCGCGCGTCTGCCGCTCGTGAGCTTGAGCATGACCGCGTTGCGGCGGCTTTCACCCGCCCAATTCGCTGAGTTCGAACGCAACATCCAATACCTCATCCAAAGCGACCAGCAGGTTGAATTGTTCGAATACACGCTGCAAAAAATCGTGCTGCGCCGCCTTGAGGCAAATTTCATCCCGCCCAAACATGCCATCGTGCAATATTACGTGCTCAAGCCGCTCTTGCCGGACGCCGCCGTCCTGCTTTCCGCGCTGGCCTATGCAGGGCAAAACGATGCCGCGCAAATCGAAAATGCGTTTCGCCTGGGCGCGATGAAATTGAACGTGCCCGAACTCGCCTTGTGCGCGCCAGAGGACAACAACTTTCAGCAAATTGACATCGCATTGAACCGTCTCAACCAGGCCGCGCCACCGGTCAAAAATCTGGTGCTCAATGCCTGCGCCGAAACGGTCGCTGCCGACGGCGTGATTCAGGAAGGCGAAGCGGAACTTCTGCGCGCCATCGCCGACACGCTCGATTGTCACATTCCCCCGTTTTTGCACATTGATGAAACGGGATAAAACACTTTCGAATCCGAGCTCCTCTATTTAAAAGCCATTTGCAAACTGCAGCCGTTCATTTACGTTTTGCGCGGTTATGACTGCGCCGAACATCGTCACCGTCCGCAATCTCTCGAAAATCTACCGGCAGGGCGAAATCAACGTCACCGCATTGCATAATATTTCCCTCGACATCAAAACCGGCGAATTCCTGACGTTGATGGGTCCTTCGGGCTCGGGCAAATCCACTTTGCTGCACATCATTGCCGGCATTGACCGGCCCACCAGCGGCGAATGCCGCGTGCAAAATGTGGATGTAACGCGCCTGAACGAATCGCAACTGGCCGATTGGCGCAACCAAAACGTCGGGTTCGTCTTCCAAACGTTCAATTTGATCCCCGTCCTTACGGCGTATGAGAATGTTGAACTGCCGCTTTTGTTGACGGGTTTAAGCCGCCGCCAACGTCGCGAGCATGTGTTGACCGCCCTGGAATTGGTGGGCTTGAGCGAGCGGGCGCGTCATTTGCCAAGGCAGCTTTCGGGCGGACAGGAACAGCGTGTGGCCATTGCGCGCGCGCTGGTGACGTCGCCTGCGTTGATTGTGGCCGATGAACCGACCGGCAACCTCGATTCGCAATCCGCGCATGATGCGTTGGAATTGCTGCAAACGCTCAGCCGTTCCGCCGGCAAAACGGTCATCATGGTGACGCACGATCCGAAGGCGGCGGCATTCGGTTCCCGGACCATTCACCTGGAAAAAGGCGAATTGTCCAACTAGCAAAGCAGACAGGAAATAAAAAAGGCGCAGAGAAAAATCTCTGCGCCATGGAAACGAACGAGGAGATTATTTAGCGGCTAGCTTTTTGCGAAGCAGGCCAAGCCCAGCCAACGCACCACCAAGCAGCGCAATTGTGGAAGTCACTTCCGGTGCAAGAACGGGTGGAGGCGTCGTCCCGGGATTAAAGAGCGTGTAGGAGGTGATTTGATATTGGCCATTATAGGCGCCGTTGACCAGGTCCGTGCCGGACGCATTCGGCTGGGCATATTCCGGAATATCAATGGTCGTGTTCACGATTCCAGAGATGTCCCATACTTCCGCTCCGGCATTCGGGCCATCCCAACGCGCAGTCAGATAACCGTAGCCCGTATTGCCAATGGTGATCAAAATCTCGGTGCCGCTCTTGGTCATCGTGCTAGGATTGAGCGCGGCGCCAGTTGTTACGGCGGGGGAAAGAGTACCGTAATTAACGGTGGAACGCGCCACGTAATTCAAATTTGGGGTTCCCGTATGGCCCCCGGGGCTCAAAGCGAGAATGTCATTGACATCAGCCGCTTCGTCAGCAGCCTGGCCGCCGGCACCGCCAATGTTGCCATAGACAAGCACGCCGAGCGCATCGGTTGCGCCTACGCCCACGTTCAAGATGGTGTCTGCCTTGGCTGACATGGCCATTGCAGCCGCAATTCCGACCGCTGCCGCCATTTTTGTAATCATCGTCTTGCCCATAAATTTCCTCACGATTCAGTTCGGTTTAAATCTGTTTCAATGTCCTTTAAGCAACCATTATGCCACAATGAACGAAAGAGCCTTCCATCCAGTGCAAGTGTTTAGCTCTTAGTAAGTTAAGCGCATGCTGTCTTTATTGGTTTAGAGTCGATTTGCCGCGTATTTGTAAGCTTTTCCGACGCTGCGCCAATTCTATAAGAGGCAATTCATTGCAAGTTGCTCCATTTTAAAAACTTGTGCGTTTTTTTCAGGTTGTAAGAAAAATCCCATTCGAATGCTTTTTTGAATGTTTTCACTCACAACCTATAGTGGCAAAAAGAGCGAATATACACAAGGCTCAAGCTGCTGATTTGTAACCGGCTCGAATAGCATCATATGACGATGACATTCCTTCAAATGGCGGTAGAATTTTACGATTTCGAAAATTCCTGGCATCGGACATGATTTGAAAAATGAGCATCGGCACGTTCATCCTGAAAAACGCCTTGCGCAACAAGCGTCGCGCAACGCTTTCCATCCTGAGCGTCGCGGTCAGTTTGTTTTTGCTGGTGACCTTGCTGGTCGCATTGCGTGAATTGACCGTTCCGGCGGAAGGTGAAGGCGCGGCATTGCGCGTGGTCGTGCGCAGCAAGATTTCCATCGCCAATCCGCTTCCCGCGCGGCAACGTCCCATCATCGAGCGCATTCCCGGTGTCGAAGCGGTTTCGCCATTCACATGGTTCGGCGGCAAATTCAAGAATGAGGAAGCGATGACCTTCGCGCAATTCGCCATGGACCCAAAAGAGGTCGGCACAATCTTTGTCGAAGCCAAAGTTCCGCCGGATGAATACGCAAAATTTTTGGCCGACCGCCAGGCGTGCATTGTCGGGAAGATCACCGCGGACAAAAACCACATCAAAGTTGGCGACCGCATCGTGCTGACGAGCGAATATTACGCCTGCACGCTGGAGATGCACGTGGTCGGGATTTATCAAGGCACGGTGGATGACCGGAATCTTTTCTTTCACCAAAAATATTTGGATGAATCCATCGGCGACCCGGGCACGGTCGGCACCTGGTGGGTGAAGGTCAAGACAGCGGAAGACATGCCGAAGGTCATCTCGGCCATCAATCACGCGTTCGCGAACACTTCGGCGGAAGTCCGCGCGGAAAGCGAGCGAACGTTCCAGCTCAGCTTCATTTCGATGTGGGGCAACATCAAATTATTCGTGAATTCCATTTGCACCGTGGTGGTGTTCACGTTGCTGCTGGTCTCGGCGAGCACGATGAGCATGGCGATCCGCGAACGGTTTCGTGAACTGGCCATCTTGAAGGCGCTTGGATTTCGCCGACGCGAACTGTTCGCGTTCATCCTCGCCGAGAGTTTTGGACTTGCGGCGCTCGGAGCGATTGTTGGCATTGGCGGTGCGTATTGCCTCTACACTTACGGCAACATTGCGAAGATGACGCAGGGCATTTTCATCATGTTCGAAGTCACGCCAAAAATCATCGGCATGGGTGCGCTGGTGGCGGCGGGACTGGGCATCATCGCGAGCATCGCGCCGTCGATCGCGGTCGCGCGCATGAGCGTGGTCAATGGATTAAAAACATTGGACTGATAACGTGAAAACCAGTTGTAACACTGTTCTTAGCTGTTAAATTGACTGCCATGAGCACGGTTGCTGAAATCAAAGCTGCAGTTTCCAAGCTGTCGCTTTCCGAGCGCGCTGAATTTGCCAAATGGTTTAACGGCTGGACCGATGACGAATGGGACCGGCAGATTGCAGTAGATTTTGCGCCCGGCGGCAAACATGAGAATGTGTTGAGGGAAGTGGACGAGAATATCAAATTCGGCAAATTGTGAAAGCGGCAGAGGGCTGCCGCACTCCAAGACCTGACGGAATTTCAATGCGATTGAAGCTCGCGGAGCGTCTTGGAGTGCGCCAGTCCTCTGGCGCTTTTTCATCACTTGGATAATTCCACATTTTATTTTATGAGATGATTCAGAGCCTCCTCACGTCGGCTCCTACGAATAACGAATTTTATCGACGCGCGTAAATCGTAAATCGCAAATCATAAATTCCCAATGGCTTTGCCGCTCACATACAATATCCGCAACGTCTTCATCCGCTGGCGCGCCACGCTCGCCACCATTCTCGGGGTCGCGCTTGTCGTCGCCGTTTATGTGCTCGTGCAATCCATGGCCGCGGGCCTTGAAAAAGCCAGCGCGAACACCGGCGACCCGCGCAATCTGCTGGTCGTTCGCAAAGGCTCGACGGCCGAATCCAGCAGCCAGGTCAAGCTCGAACAATTCAAGCTTATCCGATACATGCCGGGAATCGCGCACGATGCGCAAGGGCAGCCGCTGGTTTCCGCGGATGTCATCGTGCTCATTTCCCTGCCGCGCCGTGAAAATCAAGGCGAAGCCAACGTGATGGTCCGCGGCGTTTCGCCCATGGGCAAGGCATTGCGTCCGCAGGTCGCGTTGGTGGAGGGCCGCTGGTTTACGCCCGGGAAACGCGAGGTGGTTGTCAGCCGCAGGCTCGCTCGGCGTTTTGCCAATTTTGACATCGGCGGAAAATTCAAAACCGGCGGCAAGGAACTTACGGTCGCCGGCATCATGGACGCGGGCAACAGCGCATTCGATTCGGAGATCTGGATGGATTCCGACGAAGCCCGTTCCATTTTTGATCGCGAAAATTATTCCAGCGTCCTCGTGCGCATGGAAAATCCCGCCGCGGGCAAGTCGCTGGCCGACCGCATCGAAGCTGACAAACGCCTGCCTCTGCGCGCGTTGCCGGAGACGGAATATTACGCCTCGCAAACGACAACGGCCATACCGATCAAAATCCTGGGAAATTTTCTCGCGATCGCGATGTCCATCGGCGCGACTTTTGCCGCAATGAACACGATGTATGCGAGCGTTGGGTCGCGCACGCGCGAAATCGGCACGTTGCGCGTGCTGGGTTACCGGCGATCGTCGATCCTCGCGAGTTTTTTGGTCGAGGGCGCGTTTTTGGCGTTGATAGGCGGCGTGCTCGGCTGCCTGCTGGCGCTGCCGCTGCATGGATATTCCGTCGGGACGATGAGTTTCGAAACTTTCAGCGAAACTGTGTTTCAATTCCGCATCACACCTTTTCTAGCGATGAAGGGATTGCTCTTTTCCATTTTGGTGGGTCTGGTCGGGAGTTTGTTGCCGGCCATCCGCGCCGCGCGTTTGCCGGTGATCGCGGCGTTGAAATCTGTGTAGCTGCACTGGAGTAATGGAGTGGTGGAGTGATGTCAAAATGGAATTTTCCAACAATCCATTACTCCAATACTCCCACTCTCTCGCATTTTCTGGCTTTTCCGCCGAGCCATTTGCCCCCATCTTAACCCCATTGCAATGAATTCAGACAAACTCAGCGAGCTGCACATTCCGGCGGAGGAACGCAAGCGCCCTCAGCGCCCGCTCTGGATCATTTTTGTCGCGGTCATTTTGTTCACCGGCGCGGCGCTTTATTTCGCCTGGCCGCGCGCGTCTGACATGGTTCGTCTTCAAAACGGCAAAAAATTGGGTTCAACCAACGCTGCGGCCGCCATCCCCGCGCCGGAGACCAATGCCTCCGTTGTCCCAACAACTTCCTCCACCAACGCGCACAATGCGGATGATGCCGTGTTGACGGTCAGCGGCTACATCATCAATCGCGAGCGCATTGAACTCAGCCCGCGCTTCATGGGCACGGTCAATTGGATTGGCGTCAAGAAAGGCGACGTCGTGAAAAAAGGCGAAGTGGTTGTGTTGCTGGACGACACCGAATACAAGGCGCGATTGCACGAGGCCGAAGGTCACCTTGCAACGGCCAAAGCCAATGTGGACCGCGCAAAACTCGATTACGACCGCATCGTTCAACTCAACAAAACGCAAACTGAATCGCAAAAAGCCGAGGACGACGCGCGGCTCGGATTGGAAGCCGCGCAGGCCGCGCTCAAGGAAGCCGAGGGCACTTACGAAGTCGCCAAGACTTACGTGGACTGGACTGTCATTCGCTCGCCGATAGACGGCGTGGTGCTGGAAAAGCTGGTGCAACCGAATGAATTGGTCATGCCGCAAAGTTTTGGCGGCGCGCACGGCCCGAGCACGGCGTTGATCGCTGTCGCCGACCCGAAGGATTTGCAGGTGGAGATTGATTTGAGCGAGGCTGATTTGTCGAAAGTTTCGATGAACCAGAAATGCCGCATCAGTCCCGAAGCGTATCCGGACAAGGTCTATCAGGGACATGTGGCAGAAATCGCGCCCGAAGCCGACCGCCAAAAGGGAACGTTGCAGGTCAAGGTGCAAATCCATGACCCTGACCATTTCCTCACGCCCGAGCTCAGCGCCAAAGTGGATTTTTTGAAGCAGTAATCGTGACGCGATGCAACTCAAACACGGCCTTCATCTTGCCTATTGCACGAACATCCATCGCGGTGAAACGTGGCGCGAAACGTTCGACGCCCTGCAAACGCACACGCTGGCCGTTCGCCGGCAAGTCTGTCCCGACAAGCCTTACGCCATCGGTTTGCGCTTGAGCAATCGCGCCGCGCGGGAATTGAGCGAGCCTTCCACATTGCTCGCGTTTCAAAAATGGCTCGAGCAAAACCAATGCTACGTCTTCACCATCAATGGATTTCCCTTCGGCCAGTTTCACGGCGCGCGAGTGAAGGAACAGGTTTATCTCCCGGATTGGACGTCCCCGGAACGCGTTGCCTACACGAATCTGTTGTTTGATCTGCTCGCGCAACTCGTTCCACAGGGCGTGGAAGGCAGCGTCAGCACCCTGCCGGGCTCGTTCAAGGAGTTTGTGAAGAACGCCGCGCAGGAGCGGGAAATCCGCGACAACATCTGGCGTTGCGTGGAACACATCGCCAAGGTGAGCAACACCTCGGGGCGAAAATTGCATCTCGGCGTCGAACCGGAGCCGCTGGGCTGGTTTGAAACCAGCGCGGAGACCATCCGGTTTTTCGAACAGATGCGCGCCGAACATCTAAACGATTCGCGGCTTGAGGAACATCTTGGTGTCAATTACGACACCTGCCATCTGGCGATTGAATTTGAAGAGCCGCAAGCAGCCATTGGGGCTTTGCGCAAGAACGGCATTAAAATAAGCAAGCTGCATCTCAGTTCCGCGTTGAAGGTACGTCCCACGCCCGAAGCGCGGCACGAACTGGCCGCGTTCGCAGATGACATTTATTTGCACCAGGTTGTTGCGGGCACACTCAAAGCGCGGCGAAAGCGCATTTACAAAGACTTGGCAATTGCGTTAAGTGATTTCGACCCGACCCACATCGAATGGCGCGTGCATTTTCATATTCCGTTGCACAGTCCTTCAACGGCGTGGTACGAAACCACGACTGACCACGTCGAAGGCGTGCTGGATATGTTGAAGGCCGAACCATCCCTTTGCTCTCATCTCGAAATGGAAACCTACACGTGGGAAGTCCTGCCGCCGGCCCTAAAAAATCGCAACGTCGTGGACCAACTCGTCGCCGAATACGATTGGACATTGAAACGCCTGGCTGCGCGGGGCTTATTTTAACTGACGGGGCACGCGGGACGCGTGCGCTCCGCAATTACTATCCCGGTTCCATTCATGTCCCACATACCAAGCCTCTTTTCTACAGAGCAGGTTTGATGTCTAAAGTTGCTCACTGCACTTCCAATCTCCGCATTTAAAAAATACACTTTTTTCGCAATGTAACCTGTTGATCATCAATAAAAATCGGAAGTTGATACCTACCGTAGGTTTGACAACGCCTGCTACAATGGGCGCATGAGAAATTGGTTGATAGATGATAGTTGAGGTTGAGGGAAAGTCGGGTTCCGAGCTCGGAGTCCGAGTTCTAATTTGAAAACCTTTTGCCCGTCTCACCAATGGAGACGGGTTTGTTCTTTGACATTTGAATCGGATGTGCGCCAACGGTTCCGGGTTCTGAGTTCCGGGTTGAATGGGGGCGCGGACAGCCTTGTCCGCTCCGGGCTGAAAACTGACGTTTTCAGCTACGGGGGAGTCGGACGGGCAGCAGGTCTTAGCAGACTGCCGTCCGCCCTACCTGCCACTCGCCGTTACGCTTTGTCGCGGCTCGTGACAGTTAATTTGTCGCGGGTTGTGACATGTTGTCGCGGCTTGTCGCGGCTTGTCGCGGATAAACCGGGCTAAAAAAAATTTTTTTGGCGCGGGCGGTTCGTGGGTAGGGACGGTGCGCTGCGCCGTCCGCGGACATCGCAGCGCGATGTCGCTACCAGCATTGGTAGGCCAGAGTCCGGCCCATACTTTTCCTAGTGTGTGTCGGACAATGTCGCCTTGTGGCGGATAAGGCGAATCGGCTCGGAGCGCGGCTCGATGAGCCGCAGCGGGTTACGATTCTTCTGGACGGTCCAGAATTGCTGCGGGTCGCCGACCCGCGCTCCAAATCATTCTCCATCTTGCCTTTGGCCATTCTCTATCCTCTATCCTCCATCCTCGTGTGTGCACGCCTTGTTGACCAGGTGTTTCAGCTTGTTTCATCTGGTTCCACCTGGTTTCACTTAAGCGGAAAAAATTGTTTCCGCGGACAAGGCTGTCCGTGCTCCGCCCCGTTCAGCTTGTGACCAGGCGTTTCAGCTCGTTTCAGCTTGTTTCAACTGGTTTCAGCTATCAGGAAAAAATTGGAAGGGGAGGCGCGATGCGGGTTTCCGGGTCATTCGATTGCGGAGTGCGGAATGCGGATTGGGGAACGGCTCGCGAGTACGCTCCCCACCCGCGTAAGAGTTCCCGATGCTTTGCGAAGAAACTTCGCCCACTTCGCGGTCATCGCACGAAAACTTGGGTGCAGGCAGGGCCAGCATGCTCAAGCGCATTTAAGCGACACAAAATCGCTTAAACCGGGCTTGTACAGGATAAACCGGGATAAAAAAACAAAATGCTCGGCAGATGGCAGCCGCGTCAAGGTGGTTTGGTTCGGCTTAACTGAGCGGAAGGTCCATTCCGTCAGCGTGTTTGAACATTGCCCATGGGGCGGTCCTGCCTTTACATTCTCGCGGGTTTGCAAATGCCATCATTACGCACATTGCTGGTTTTGGGCCGGACGTCCAACCTGCCCACCGTCTGGTCAAATTGCCTGGCCGGATGGTGGCTGGGCGGCGGCGGAAGGGAGAATCTCCATAAACTTTATGGCCTGCTCATCGGCGCAACACTGGTCTATCTGGGCGGAATGTATTTGAATGATGCGTTCGATGCCAATTTCGATTCGCAATACCGGCGCGAACGGCCCATTCCATCAGGCGCAATCGCGGCGGGGACGGTCTGGCGTTTTGGTTTTGGCTTTCTCATATTGGGGCTGATTTCGCTCTTCACCGTGGGACTGATCACCGGGCTTTTGGGAATCGTGCTCGTTCTTTGCATCCTGATCTACGACATGATCCACAAGATGTTTGTCCTTTCACCCATCCTGATGGCGATCTGCCGGTTCTTGCTTTATTTGATTGCCGCTTCAGCCGCGTGGGGTGTGGACGGCTGGGCGATTTGGTGCGGGCTGGCGCTTGGCTTTTATATCGTGGGATTGAGTTTTCTTGCGCGCAAGGAAGTCACGCGAAACGAGCCGCCACTTTGGCCGTGCCTGCTGCTGATTGTTCCGGTCGTGCTTGCGCTCATCATGAACGTGGGCCGCTTCCGTGAAAATGCAGTGCTGCTTTCCGCAGTGCTTGTGTTGTGGGTTTCGCGCTCATTGCGTTTCGCCTATCGGCCCGCCGAACGTAACATCGGCCGGTCCGTATCGGGCCTGCTGGCCGGAATTGTTTTGGTGGACCTGCTGGCGTGTGAAAATGTCCCGCATCCATTTGCGGCGGTGTTCATCGGATTGTTCCTGCTTGCGCTGGTTTTCCAACGCTTCGTGCCGGCGACGTGATTCCTTGAACGGCATGGTTTTAGCTCGGTTATCAGCCATGGGCGTTTTGAGTCAAAACAGGGTCGCACCGCCCGGAAGGCGGAAGGGATGAACAGCGCGCTTTTGTATTTCATGCTCTCTTTTGTGCCCGCGGGCGTCCTGTCGCTTTTCTTGGAGATTTCGCAGCGCATCAAGGGGTTACGCGGCTCGCGAGCGCCGGTTGCAACCAAATTGTTGCGTCCGCCGGGTGAATCGTGCCGCCGAAAAATCCAGGAGCTGGACGATAAAATCGGCGAACTTTGCATTTGGGTCATTGCTTTCCCCGCGACGTTGCTGCTGGGTTATTTGTCCAGTTCCGGGACAGGCAATGGCCAGACGCTTT
>DASRBR010000163.1:0-6495 GCA_035653495.1 Verrucomicrobiia bacterium | reverse complement strand
AAGCATTACAAGTGGCCGGTTTTCAGATGCCCGTGACAGTTGGCTTGATCGCTGCGTGGCGATCGACGCAATCCTTCGTTGGCCAACTTCGCAGTCTTTGATGTTAAATATGGGTGCAGGCTACGCCTGCCTCACGCTGCGCGTTGCTCCACATCGAGTTTTCGCAGGCGTTGCGTCAGCAAATTCAAAAATAATCCCACGTCAGTCACCACGCCGACGGATTCCACCGAACCACGGTCGCTCAATTTCGTGACGACGGCGGGATTGATATCCACGCAAACCAGTTTCACGCCGGCGGGTGTCATATTGCCCACACCGATGGAATGGAGCATCGAGGAGAGCATCAGGATGAGGTCCGCGCCTTTGAGCAGACGCGTGTATTCCTCCTGCGCCTTGATCAAATCCATTTGCGTGTCGGGCAGCGGACCATCGTCGCGGATGGAACCGGCGAGGGAAAACGGCACGTTGTTTTTCACACATTCGTAAAACACGCCGCTGGTCAAAACGCCCTGTTCAACCGCCTTCGCAATGCTCCCGCAGCCGCGAATCGTGTTGATCGCCTTCAGATGATGTCGATGGCCGCCTTCAACAGAACTCCCCAGCTTCAGATCCACGCCGAGCGAAGTGCCCATCAGCGATTGCTCGATGTCGTGCACGCCGATGGCATTGCCGCCGAGCAACGCCTGCACATAACCTTCGCGCACGAGCCACGCCAGATGTTCCGCTCCGCCGGTGTGTATCACCACCGGGCCGGGCACGACGACAATTTTCCCGCGTTGTTCGCGGATGCGGTGCATCTCCCACGAAATCTGGTCCACGAGCAATTCGACGCGCCGTTCGCTCGACACTCCCGCGCCCATGAAGGAAAATTCGTGCTCGGCTTCCGCAGTGCCACGCACGTCGCGTGATTCGGTCTTGCGCACCGTGCGAACGCCTTTGCTCCCGACCACCACCTGCTCGCCGACTTTCAAATAACGGAACAACGTGCAACGCGCGCTCTTTTGTTTTTCGTCCACCACGATGACGCCGTCCATGCGCTGGTCCTGCACGCGGAGCCATTTTCTTCCCACGCGTACTTCGGTGGGATAAATCGTCGTCGCAAGAAAATCGTCCGGCGCCACACCCGCCTGCGTGACAGCTTTCAACTCCGCGTCATTTTCCTCCTTCGGCGCAGTGACCGCGCCCAACTCGATCATCTGTCCCATGATTTTGTCCAGCACTTCGTCCGATGGCGCGGAGATCTTGATGTCCGCGTTGGAGGTGCTCTGGCGCTGTTTGCCGAGCGCGAAATGAAGGATTTGAAAACTGCCGCCGCTTTGCACGGTCAATTCCAGCGCGCGGTCCAGCAAGCCTGAATCGAGCAGATGCCCTTCCAGCTTCAACTCGCGGCTTTGCACCGAAGTCGCTGCTTTCGCCTTTGCCGGCACGGGCTCGGTCAGGCGCAACGTCAGGCATTTCGCCGCGCCGCCGGCCTTCATGAATTCGCTCAAGGGCGTTTCGATGATTTCAAAACCCGCCGCCTCCACGCGCGCGCGCAAGTCCGCGCTGAATTGGTTCACGAAAATATTTTTGCCGATGTTCACCGCGTTGCAGGCGAATCGCACCGCGTCAGCTTCGCCTACTGTGAGCCGTTTTTCGGCAGGCACGCGCTGTTCGATGAGCCGGTTCGAATAGGCGTCAAACGCCTGTGGATAATAAAGCAGCCAGCCGTCTTCCAGCGGGCAGAAGCAGGTGTCGAGATGATAAAAGCGGGGATCGATCAGCCGCAACGAAATCACCTCGATGTTCAACCAGCGCGCCAGGTGCGGGTGCGAATCCAGTTCGCTGCGAAATCCATAGCCCGCCCACAAACACGCGCCCGCGCGGTCCATCAACGCGTCGCCCGCGCCTTCGAACGGCAGGTCGGGCGGCAATTCAAAAACTTCGAAGCCTTGTTTCGTGAACCATTTCTTGAACGGCGCTTCTTCGCCCTGGCGTTCGCGATGCAAAAAACGGCTCAGGACAAATTTGTCGCCGACAATCACGCCCGCGTTCGCGGTGAAAACCATGTCCGGCAATCCGGCCTGCGGCGTGATGCGCTCGACTTCCGCGTGCTGCGAAAGCAACGAATAGAGTCCCTCCCATTGCCCCATCGCCTGTTCGGGCGACGCCTTGTGGATGTTTCCCTCCATCCACGGATTGATGACATAATCCACCTCGTATTTGTCGGGCGGACACATTAGAAAACGCACTTTGCCGGATTTCATACATATAGGTTAAAGCACCCATACGAGCGCCGCAATGCTACGCCTCTGGCAAAACAATGCTACGCCTCTGGCAAAAAAGACCCGATAAGAGAAATTTTCGGTGAAATTGTAAATGAGGGTTTTCCCAAGGTAGATTCCATCGTGCCAAACTACTAGGGGTGGACCCCATTGTTAGAAATCTGCGTTTAGACTAATCCTTCTCGCACACGACGCCAAGGAAGTGGGGAAAATTTTATGCGCATAGATAATATAAGTGACGACTTCGCGCCCGCGGGCAGCAGGCTGAAAAAGCTTGTTGGCCTCGGGTTGTTCAACATCTGCAACAGTTTTCCTGCCGCCAAGCCTTATTTGCGGCGATGGGGCTTGCGCACTCAGCAAGAATGGTTTCCGGATGCCATCGTGCGCGTGCAGATGCCGGGCGGCAAAAGCTTTCAGCTCGCCAGCCTGCCGCATAATTATCTGAGCTTTGAACTGTTCTGGCGCGGCACCGTTTATTACGAGCCGGTCACCACGCTCGTCGCTTGCGAATTGGCGCGCAGCGCGAACACGTTCATCGATGTCGGCGCGAACATCGGCTTTTATTCTCTTGTCCTTTCCACTTATAAACCCGGGCTGCGCGTTGTTTCGTTTGAGCCGAACCCGAAGAATTTTCAATTGCTCCACGCGAACGTTCAGCTCAATCAATTTTCAAACGTCACGTGCGAGCCGTTGGCGCTTTCGGACATGAGCGGCACCGGCGCATTGTTTCTCAGCGCTTCCGACATGAGCGCCTCGCTCGAACGCGATTTCGAAGCCTCGCGCGGGCCCGTGCTGAAAGTTTCCACTGCCACGCTTGATGGTTACCTTGCACAACGCCCCGTGTCCGGGCCCGTGCTCATCAAGGTGGATGTCGAAGGCCACGAAGCGGCCTTTTTCAAAGGGGCGCGTCAAACCATCTCGTCGCTCAAACCTGACATCATTTCCGAAGTTACATTGCGCCCCGATTCCGTTCCGCTGCCGTTTCTGCGCGAACTCGGTTATCGTTTCTATCAAATCACCGACCAGGGACTTTTGCCGACCAACGAACTTGCCATGGTCATTCGTGGACGGTTCCGTTTCTTGAATTGTCTGTTGTCCGCGCGTCCCGCTACTGAAATCGCCGAACTGTTCAAGTCCATCGAACCGCAGGTGCGCCGCATCGACCTGACGCAAACCAGCAAACTGGTCCCCGCCGAAGTGCTGCAACGCTTTCAGGATTCCGCTCCACGCCCGCCCGAGCAAAGCCCCGCCGAATCCCTTGAACCGGTGAGCTGATGCCCTCGCATTTTGCAATCGTTGCAGGGCACTTTTCGGTTCGTCAGGAATTTTCAGTTTGGAACTTTTCGCTTTGAATTTACATTTGAAGCAGTGATAGATAGCGATGCGAAATTGGAAGGCTTGCTGGGGCGTTTGCGCGCAAGCCCGTGGGTGGCTTTGGACACGGAAGCCGACAGCCTTCATGCTTATCCCGAAAAAATCTGCCTGCTCCAGATCACTACTCCCTCCGGCGATGAATTGATCGACCCGCTCGCCCGCCTGAACATTGAACCGCTTTTGCAGGGATTGACCGAGCACGAACTCATCATGCACGGCGCGGACTATGACCTGCGACTTTTTCGCAAGCATCACAGGTTCGTGCCCACTTCAATTTTCGATACCATGCTCGCAAGCCGGTTGCTCGGCATCACGCAATTCGGCCTGACGCATCTTGTCTCGCAATTTCTAGGCGTGACGCTTGAAAAAGGTTCGCAAAAGGCTGATTGGGCGCAGCGTCCGCTCACTTCCCGCATGGAAGCTTACGCGCGCAATGACACCCATTATCTCAAGCCGCTTTGCGACAAGCTCAAGGCCGAACTGGCCGCCAAGGGCCGCCTCGCATGGCACCAGGAATCCTGCGCGCGGCTTATCGCCGATTGCGCGCAATATTGTCCGCCCGACCCGGACCTTGTGTGGCGCGTGAAGGGCAGCAGCCGGCTTGGTCCGCCCGCGCTGGCTGTGCTGCGCGAACTTTGGCATTGGCGCGAAGTCGAGGCCATTACCGCCAATCGTCCGCCGTATTTTATTTTGCGGCATGAAACATTGGTGGACCTGGCCATTGCCGCCGTGGGCGACCGTCCCATCGAACCGCTCATTCCGCAAAAATTTTCCGAACGCCGCCGCAACGGGCTCATGTCCGCCATCAAGCTTGGCCTGCTCATGCCGCCAGAAAAACAACCGCAACCCGTGCGTCACGCCATCCGGCGCGTGAGCGACGCGCAAAAAAAACGCGTGGCGCAATTGCAGCATCACCGTGATGCCAAAGCCAAGGAACTTGGCATTGACCCAACCTTGATCGCCAGCCGCGCCACCCTCCTCGATCTCGCCGAAGATTGGCAGGCGCATGAAAAAGAATTGATGGCCTGGCAGCGGGAGTTGTTGAAGTGATTCGTTAAATAGTTAAATGGTTACATTGTTACATTGTTACATGGATAAAAACGCTCGGCTGCTCTTGCAATCTTGTAACGATGTAACCTTTTAACGATGTAACCATGTAACCACTTCGCCCTTACCTGACTATTTCAAACGCAAATCCTTTCAAATATTCCGTCTCGGGAATTGCGGGAATGATGGGGTGGTCGGGCGATTGGCTGTAGGTGGCCACGCGGCGCAAAATCCGGCGCGCATCATACGCGGCTTCCAAAATCACGGCTTGGAACATCACCGCGTCCACATGATGCGAACAGCAGAACGTCGCCAGTGTGCCGCCGGTCCTCAGCAGCTTGAGCGCGCGCAAATGAATTTCTTTGTAGCCGCGCATCGCATCAGGAACGGACGACCGGCTGCGCGTGAATGACGGCGGATCGAGCACAATCAAATCAAAGCGCGGTATGACGCGTTCATGCGCCTTGACGGCTGTGTTGGCCTTGAGCCAGTCAAAAACGTTCACCGTTTCGAAGGAACATTTTTCCGCAAGCCCGTTCGACTGCGCATTGCGTGTCGCGGCGGCAATGGCATCGGCGCTTTGATCGAGCATGTGGACATGCGCGGCGCTGGCACGCGCGGCGTGCAAACCGAATCCGCCGAGAAAACTGAAACAATCAAGCACTTGCGCGCCATTGGCCAGTTCGGCCACGCGCTGATAATTCACCTGCTGGTCAAGATACAAACCCGTCTTGTGTCCGCCGAGGATGTCCACTTCAAACGCGAGCCCGTTCAGTTTGATGGCGATTGGGCCGCTCACCGCACCGCGCAAAATTCCGTTCGCATCCGGCAATCCTTCGAATTTTCGGAATGCGGTGTCGTTGCGCTCGACAATGGCGCGTGGTGAAAAAATCTTTTGCAGCACGTCCGCGATCATTTCCTTGCGCTGGTCCATGCCAAGCGCGGACGTCTGCAGCACCAGCACGTCTTCGTATTTGTCCACGATGAGCCCGCTCAAAAAATCGCTCTCGGCGTTGACCACTCGGAATGACGTCGCGCCCGGAAGATGTTTCTGACGGACCGCAAGCGCGGCGCGGATGCGTTCTTCAAAAAACGTTTCGTCCACCGACACGCGTTCCGCCGCGAGCATCCGCACGCTGATTTTGGATTTGGAATTGAAAAAGCCGACGCCGAGGAACCGTTGCCGATGGTCCTTCACCTGCACGAGCGCGCCATCCGCCGGCGGCTGCGTAACGCGCAAAACCGACCCGTTATAAATCCAGGGATGGCCTGCGACAACGCGGTCGGCTTCTCCGGGTCGAAGCAAAACAGTGGGAAGTGAAGTTTCCATATTCTTGTAAACAGTTGCGCCGCTTGTGCGGCAATGGTTTGAATCTAAGCGACATTGATTGGCGAGCCAAATTGAAATCTCCGGGATAAAATAAAGATTTAAAACGCATGCGAAGCCACAGATTTCACAGATTCCACGGACAACAAAACTGCGTGGCCCGGAAGAAATCTGTGGAATCGGTGCCATCCGTGGCTTTGCTTTGTTTTCAAAAAACTTGGCTCGAGAAAGAAGGGGTTCCACCTGCTTGCCAATTTTGCCATGGCGCGGTCAGCGGTTGCATTTAAAAAAAAGGGAACGGAATCTTTGAAGAAACCCGCTAAAAAAACTGCTGGACAAATCTCAGCGCATCTGACATATTCTGTTCGTCGCGCTTGGAGGCGTGACGGGGAACACCGCGTAGGTGTTTTCAAACCGGCCTATCGCTCCCGGTTTTCACCCCCAACAACCATGCCAATCCACAATCCAATCGTTTTAAGAGCC
>DASRBR010000162.1:0-2330 GCA_035653495.1 Verrucomicrobiia bacterium | reverse complement strand
CAGCGAATGGCCCTGGACGCCGTAACCGATGGCCTTGTCCACCAAATCGTCGCAGGCGAATTGTTTGTCGTTCGGCGTAGAATAGGCGTAGAAGTTATTCGCAACCACAAGGACAAGCGGCAACTTTTCCACCGCGGCTTGATTCAAACTTTCGTGAAAAGCACCTGTGGAAGTCGCGCCATCGCCCAACACGGCTGCGCCAACGCTCCCGGTGACGCCTTGAAAACGATGCGCCATCAACATGCCATTGACCACCGAAACCATTGCGCCCAGATGGCTGATCATCGGCAGATAACCCGCTTTGGGATTGCCGCGATGGACATTGCCGTCGCGCGCGCGCATCGGCCCGAGCGGCGAGCCCAGATAAGTTCGGACAGCGTCGAGCACGGTTTCGCCAAATGCGAGGCGTCCCGCCCCATCGCGGATCAGTGGAGCAAAGACATCGCCCTTGCGCAGCCGCAAGCCGACGGCGACACTCAATGCCTCCTGGCCGCGTCCGAGGAAAACGCCGCCATGGATTTTGCCGCCGCGATACAGAGCTGCGAATTTATCATCCAGCAGGCGCGCCAAAAGCATTCCGCGATACGCCTTGATGTAAATGTCGCGACTGGTGGAAACTTCGTCGGCAGTGTGAACCATGAGAGAATAAGTATGCCCAAATTTGGGTTGGGCGCAATATTTCTTTGCAGTCGCATGCCGCGCCACAACAGCAACTTTTGCAAACAAAATGATGGCAATTGCTGCAAACGGCAAATTTCACGTTGCAGGTTGTTTGCAAACTTTTTTACCATGGCCCTGAAGGCCGTTTCAAAAAAAAGCGCAAACTTATGAACCTAAAAATGACCCGCATTGCATCCATTCTTATAGCTGCTGGATTGATCGCCTCCAAAGTGGAAGGTGGCATTTTCCTTTCCGACAACTTCTCCGGCAACACGCTTGACCCCAACAAATGGACTGCCAATACGTCGTTATCCGACGTTTATGGCGTGCCAATGATCGCCGTGACCAACCAAAGCTGCCAGCTCACCGCTCGCGCTTATCTCAATACGGTGACAAATTACGATCCAGCCGCGCCCGGCGGAATTTCCGTAAGTGGAACATGGAAGTTCGTGAACGACAGCGGCGGCGGCGCTGACGGTCCGTGGATCGCGACTCGCAGCAGCGGTGTGCCTTCCTCTTACTACGTGGCCTCGGGCGAAGTGACTGATGGCATCAATTTTCGCCTGGGAGTTCCCTTGACGGCAAGCCCTCCGAATGCTTTCTCCATCGCTGGCAACGGCGCGGCAACGGTCACCAGCTTTAATGTAGTGAGCAACACGCTCAATATGATGCAGGGCGACTCGGCAAATTTCGTTGTCACTGACGATGGGACGAACCTGACATATTACATGGTGAAAGTGGGCGATCCAACGCAGGCGGCTTATGCCACTGCTGTTTGTACAAACCACCTTTCCCCAAACAAGATTTCCTTTTACAACCGCGAGTACAGCACTGACGTCGCCGCCGTCGAGAATGTCGTGATTCAGACGATTGTCACCGGGCCCCAGTTGAACATCGCGCCGGCAGGAAAGTTGTCCGTGCTCTTTTGGACCGCGAGCGGAACAAACTACGTTCTGCAAAGCACCACGAACCCGTCCTCAACCAACTGGGTGACCGTCACCGACGCAGTGCCAGTAATCGCTTTCACCGTCACCAATCAATCGCCGGCCAGATATTTCAGGCTTCAATCGCAATAGCCTACAAACTCCAATCCAAAGCCCATGCAAGCCGTTTTCCAGGCTGCGAATCACATTTTTGAGAATCGCTTAAGGCGCCATTCGCAGGGTTGCAGTGTCTAACAATTCGTTACAATTGGCCGATTTTTGGTCAGCGACTTTAGCCTTTCCGAGGAGGGCTGCTGGAAAGGGTGTTGCGGCGCCTTGCAAAAAGCCCCAACTTTGGCCGGGAAAGCCGGTTAGGACAAAAAATGAAAAATGAAATTGGCCTTTGGCGCGTGTTGGTGTTGAATGTGCTAAATGCCACTCATAGGGGCGGCTGATCCACCGCCTAAGAGACTGCAAAATTGCAATTTTATGAATTTTCCGGCATCCAATGTCCTCTTGGTGGAGGACGATCCAAAGATGCATGAGGTGCTCTCAGCCCTCCTGCACGAGGACAACATCACCCTTGGCAGCGCCCGCAATGCCGAAGAGGCGCTGGGCGAAATCCGCGAGACGCGTTACGACCTGATGTTGCTGGACCTCGGTTTGCCGGGAATGAACGGCTTCGAAATCCTGCGCCAGCTTCGGGACAATCCGGCGCCCTATTCCCTTCCCGTGATCGTCCTCACC
>DASRBR010000161.1:0-5235 GCA_035653495.1 Verrucomicrobiia bacterium | reverse complement strand
AAAAGCGGCGAGAAACGGTGAGATACCGGCCACCAATGGGAAAACTATGCCGGCAACAGGAGCAACAATGGGACACTCCGGGCTCCGACGAATAATGGCCGGATGCCCCCAGATTGTTCACGGGGGTGCTTTGCTGTCGTTTTTTGACCATGTGCCTAAGAATCATTATTTATTTCTCGAAAGGCGGTACAAGGCGGTACAAGGCGACAAAATATTCCGACAAAAGGCGTCGGAATATGCGGCACAAATCTGGACAGATGCGGAAAGAAGTGGCCCGGCGGCAGAAGCCAAAAAACGCATGTCGCGGGATAGGTGCACACATCCAACTACATCTTGCGATGCGCCATTATAAGTTGCGTCTGCCAACATTCACCCATCCTGGCACAGCGGGTAGGACAAAGACTGTCCAAGTCGATTTTTTTGCGCGAGAGAAATGACCCGCAGGCATGCCTTCGACATCGGTGACTCAACTCCATTGTTTCAAGCCGGGGCTGTCTTGCCGCCACGCTGCTTTCACGCTATTTTTTCGCAGATGAAAGTGTACGACAATCCCACGTTCCAGATGGCCTGCAAACAATTCGATTTGGTGGCCGACCGGCTTGAGATTCCCGAGGACGAACGCGCCAGGCTCAAATTTCCCAAACGTTCCATGACCGTCGCGCTGCCCATCCGTCGCGATGACGGCTCAATGGAAGTTTTCAGCGGCTATCGCGTGCAACATCATTTGACCCTCGGTCCGACCAAGGGCGGCTTGCGTTATCATCCGGATGTGACGATTGGCGAAGTCGCCGCCCTGGCGATGTGGATGAGTTGGAAATGCGCATTGACCGGCCTGCCATATGGCGGCGCAAAAGGCGGCATCGCCTGCGATCCGCGCAAATTATCGACCGGCGAATTGGAACGTCTCACGCGCCGTTACACGCAGGAAATGATTCCGTTCATCGGGCCGCAAGTGGACGTGATGGCGCCCGACCTCGGCACAAACGAACAAGTCATGGCGTGGATGATGGACACCTATTCCATGCACATGGGCCACAGCGTTCCCAGCATCGTCACGGGAAAGCCGGTCTTGCTCGGCGGTTCGCTGGGCCGGCGCGAAGCCACCGGTCGCGGTGTTGCCTATCTCATCAACCGCGCTGCTGACACCATCGGCCTGGACGTCGGCAAGGCCACGGCCGTCGTGCATGGCTTTGGCAATGTCGGTTCGGTCGCCGCGCTTTCCATGATGCGTTATGGCATCAAGGTGATTGCCGTCAGTGATGCTTTTGGCGGGGTGTTCAACGCCAAAGGGCTCGATTTGTGGAAGCTCGACGAATACGCGAACAAAAACAAAAGTGTCGCCGGTTTTCCTGAAGCCGAACCGATCAGCAACGAGCAATTGCTCGTCACTCCTTGTGACATCCTTGTTCCCGCGGCGTTGGAACGGCAGATCACGAAGCAAAATGCCGGCAAGATCGAATGCCGCATCCTCGCCGAAGCCGCCAATGGGCCAACCACGCCCGAAGCCGACGCCATCATCCAGGAACGCAACCACATTTTTGTGATTCCCGACGTGCTATGCAACGCGGGCGGGGTGGTCGTTTCGTACTTCGAGTGGGTGCAGGATTTGCAGAGCTTTTTCTGGAACGAAACCGAAGTGACCGACAAGCTGTTCCGCATCCTGGAAGGCGCATTCGCGCAGACGCTCGCCTTGAGCCGCAAGCAATCCTTGCCGATGCGCCAGGCGGCTTTGAGCCTTGGCATCAGCCGTGTGCGCGACGCGAAGAAGATGCGTGGGTTGTTCCCGTAATTTCGCCTGAAATAATCGGTTGCCAATCGACTGTTGGTGCGCGATAGGTCTGGAACATCAGGAACAACTACTTATCTTTCTTATGGCAACCAAAGCTAAAACCAAGGCCGCATCCGAAACCAAACCACAACCCATTCCTGCTGGTTATCATTCCATCACACCTTACCTGATCCTCAAAGGCGCGGCACAAGGCATCGAGTTTTACAAAAAAGCGTTCGGCGCGACTGAATGCATGCGAATGCCCGGACCGGACGGTCGCATCGGCCACGCTGAACTCAAGTTCGGCGACTCGGTTGTGATGATGGCCGATGAATCCCCGGAAATGAACGCTAAGAGCCCACAAAGCCTCGGAGGCACGCCCGTCTCCATCCTGCTTTACGTGACCGATGTGGACGCCACGGTCAAAAAAGCCGTTGCAGCCGGCGCACAGCTTACCCGACCGGTCGAGAACAAATTTTACGGCGATCGCATGGGCACTTTGACCGATCCATACGGCCACATCTGGCACGTCGCGACGCACGTGGAAGATGTGCCGATGGAAGAGATGCGCAAACGAGCCGCCGCGATGTGCCCGCAAGCGGCGTAGATGGAACGAAGCAATTTAACAGGAGCGAACAGAGAAAACAGAGAGAAAAAATCGGGCAAAAAACTGTTTTTATCTCGCAAATCGGGCGCATGGAACAGTGACGGCGCAAAACTGTTAACTTGAAGCAAGCCTGAAACCACTCTGTTATCTCCGTTACCTCCTGTTCGCTTTTTAATTGTTCCGGCCAAGGAGAGGGTAACCATTCATCAGCGCCTGTGATTTTCAGTGCTCGACATTATATCCCCGCGATGGAATTCGTGACCCCCTCTCCCGATGGGAGAGGGCCGGGGTGAGGGGAAAGGAACTATTCGACAATCCGATGGTTATTAAATGAAACTTGCGTCAAGGAATATTGCTGCACACGTCAGCCCGCTTGCCAGAGTTGAGCCATTTGTGGTTTATTACCGCGAATGCCAACGTCGTCCTCACCCAGCCAGAGCGCGGAAGATTATCTGGAACGCATCCACGAGTTGATCGAGGAAAAAGGCTACGCGCGCGTGGTGGACATCGCTTCCTCGCTCAAGGTGAAGCAGGCGTCGGTCACCAGCATGGTGCAAAAACTCGGCGAGGCGGGCTATCTCAAATACGAAAAATATCGCGGGCTCATCCTTACCAACAAGGGCCGCGAAGTCGCCCGGAACATCCACGACCGCCACGAAACGCTTTCGCGTTTTTTTTCGTTGCTCGGGCTGGATGTCGAGACGCAACGTCGCGATATCGAAGGCATCGAACATCATCTCAGCCCGGCGACAGTTGAAGTGCTGGCGGACCTCGCGGCATTTTTCGAGGCCCATTCGGAAACGCTCAAACAATTCCAGCAATCACGCCGCTCCTCCAAACGCAAGGGGACGTGAGCCGCTCAACTCGCCGCTTGCACTTTGGCCGAAGTCGGTTTTTCATCGCAACTTCGATAGTGAAAGACGTGACGATCAAAACTTATTCCGACGACGGCCATCGCAAGCAGGTGATTGCGCTTTGGGAATCGGTGTTTGCCTACAACGCGCCGCACAACGGGCCTGCGCTGTCGATTGACAAGAAGCTCGAATTCAACGATGGCCTGTTCTTCGTCGCAGTCGAGGGGGACGTGGTCGTCGGCACGGTGATGGGCGGATACGATGGTCATCGCGGCTGGATATATTCGATGGCCGTCGCGCCTGCGCATCGGCGAAAGGGCGTGGGCGCGAAATTGATGGCGCATGCCGAGCAGGCATTGATCGAAAAAGGGTGCGTGAAGATCAACCTGCAAATTTTGGGCGGCAACGAGAGCGTGGTGGCGTTTTATGAAAAGCTCGGATACGCAGTCGAGCAACGCGTCAGCATGGCGAAAAAAATATCGAAAAACGTGCCGCGAACTTGATTTTCGCAGTAATCATGAAACCAATAGGGCATCTTCGCGATTTGCTGCTGGTTATTTTGAGTTTATGCGCGACGACCTTCTCGTTTTCTTTGCGGGCCGAAAAGTTGCAAGTGCTGCCGCGTTCCGAGCGCACGAATCTGCTCGTTTATCTCGATGCGCATGGCGAAATGAGGCCGGTGAAGTCCAAGGCGGACTGGCTAAAACGCCGCGCAACGATTCTCGATGCCATGCAGCAGGTGATGGGTCCGTTGCCGGGCAAAAGCAAACGTTGCCCGCTCGATGTGCAAATCCTGGAGGAAGTGGATTGCGGCAGTTATGTGCGACGCAAACTGACCTACGCATCCGAGCCGGGCTCGCGCGTTCCGGCGTATTTGCTCGTGCCGAAATCCGCATCCAAATCCAGCAAAGCGCCGGCCATCCTTTGTTTGCATCCCACGCACATGATCTTTGGCAATCAACCCGTCGTTGGACTTGGCACGACGAACCTTCCCTACGGTGCCGAACTTGCCGAACGCGGTTACGTGGTGCTTGCGCCGGCGTATCCGTTGATGGCCGATTACCAGCCGGATTTGAAAGCGCTGGGTTATCAGAGCGGCACGATGAAGGCCATTTGGGACAATATGCGCGGCCTGGATTTGCTCCAATCACTTCCTTACGTGAAACGCGGCGGCTTTGGTGCGATCGGTCATTCACTGGGCGGCCACAATTCGATTTACACGGCGATGTTCGATCCGCGCATCCAGGTGATCGTCTCGAGTTGCGGATTCGATTCATTCCGCGATTATCAACACGGCAATCTGCAAGGCTGGTGCAGCGAACGTTACATGCCGAAATTGAAAAACTATCGCCCGGAGGAAGTGCCTTTCGATTTCCATGAACTCATCGGCGCGCTCGCGCCAAGACCGTGTTTTATCAATGCGCCGCTCCGCGATTCCAATTTTCAATATTGGAGCGTGGATGAAGTCGTGCGCGCGGCCGCGCCGGTGTATGAATTGTATGGAGTTCCGGGCAACCTGCGAGTGGAGCATCCCGATTGCGAGCACGATTTTCCAAAAGAGATGCGCGAAAAGGCGTATCGGTTGTTGGACGAAAATTTGCGTTGAAATCGATCGTTCCTCAAAGGAACGTATTCAACGAAATGGCCACGCCGGCTTTTACTCCGCGAGAATCTTCGCGCGCTCCTGATGATACTCGTAAGGCGAGATCTTGTCGGCTTTGTAGAGCTGCAATAATTGGTTGAGCTGTTGTTCCTTCGGACCACTGAGCGCGGGAGGAACGGATTCGGGAACAGTGGTTGGTATGGGACTTACTGCCACCGGCGCGGGAGCAGCAACAGGAGTTGCTTCCTTTCGTTTTGCCTTCTCCTTCCTTGCCGCCATTTTTTCAGCTTCAGCCTTTTGCCGGGCGGCCTGCTCCTGGGCATCCAGCAGGGCGTTCTCCTTGCGTTCTGCTTCCAAGACTTGCTGCAACTGTTCCGGAGTAAGGCCCGGAGAACGTTGCATC
>DASRBR010000160.1:0-2551 GCA_035653495.1 Verrucomicrobiia bacterium | reverse complement strand
CGTTCCGCTGGCTTGCAGCGCGAAACCAGTGCCAGGATTAATCACAAGGCCGAGGGTGCCGTTGCTTAAGCTGGCGGACGTGCTGGAACCGTCGCTCGCCGAACCGTTCACCCCGGTCATGCCGATCAAAACAAGTTGGTTGGCGGTATCGGTGAGCAACGAAAAATTGCCGGTCAATGTGCCGTTGAATGATCCCGCCGTTCCGAGAGCGATGGTCAGGCTGCCCGTCATCGAAACGATATTCCGCTGGTCAGCCGTGCCGTTTGTGCCATCCGTGAAGACGATTGGGATTGAACCGCCGGGCACTTGGATCGTTTCATTCACCGCAACCTTGGTCGTGTTGATTTGCAAGCTGGCTGTGGCTGTAATGCCAAGGTTGGCTGGAAGGCCTTGCGCAGTGACGGTGCCGTTCGCAACCAGGGCATACGTTGGAGAATTATTGTTGCTGTAGATCACCAGGCCGAACCCGCCCTCGATACTCAAACCGGTGCTGCTTATGCCCACGGTTGCAGTAATATCCGAACCGCCAATCAGGAACTTCGTTTGCGTGCCGCTGCTGTTGGTGGTGATTTGCTCGGACAAGTCAAAGCTGCCGCTCAAACTCGCTGTCAGCGTGGTAGTGCCGATTTGCCACCCGGAAACTCCAAACGATACGTCAACTACGTTGCTTGGATCACTGCCAAAAATACCGAACGCGGACTGGCCCGTGTTGTTATCCAGCGTGCTGCCATCAATACCCGTGTGATTGATGTTCAAGCTGGGCGAGTTGAGCGTGAGGTTTTGAATCAGTCCCTTGATACTCAAGGTCGCTGAGCCGCCTGAAGCGACCAATGCGTAACCACCCGCGCTCCCCACAGGTTTGCGGATGACCATCGTGATGGTCGCGCCTTGAAGCGAAAGCTGTTCATTGGAAGGCCCGATGTTTGCATGAACGTTTTGGGCCGTCACAAGAAGGTACGGTGTGCCAGTCACCTTTTCCGCGCCCGTCACAAAAGTGAAATCTCCAAACACATCCCCGAACCCGTCCACGGTAAGGTCCAGGCCAGTCATTTCAATTTCCACGCCATCCCAACTGTTCGCCGAGCCGAAATCGGTGAAATCAAGCGATTCGCCGCCAACTGTCAGCGGGCCGCCTGTGCCGCCAGGGTCCTGCTCGCCCGTCGTGTTCACACGAACCTTCAAACCGCTCGTGCCCAGATGCAGGCCGGTGATTCCCACCAACGCGTCTGTTCCACCATCAGCCGCCAGTGCATAACCATTACCGGAGGTGATATAAGCCGCCAAATTCGCTCCCGTGATGCTCACGCCGGTGAAAGTCGAAACATCGCTGCCGTCCTGCATGCCGACCTGGATGGTCACATTGCTCGCTCCAATCGTGAACGCTGAGCCGGATTGTTCGATGCTGAAATTCCCGGTGATTGTCGCAAACTTGGTTACGGTGCCGTTCCCGCCGACTGTGCCGGCCTGCAAAGTCAGATTCGTCGCAGAAACTTCCTGTTCGGTTCCTTGCGCTGCGGTGAACGTGAGCGGCAATCCCTGGCCCAGCACCTTGATGGTTTCATTGACTGGTCCGCCGGTGGTGTTGATGCGGACATCCATGTTGCCGCTCACCGTAAACGGTTTGAATCCCGTCCCGAGCAATTGCACCGCGCCGGACACATCCAACGCATAAGTCTGCGCCGATGTGGATGAATTATCGTAAACCGCAAGTGCCAGCGTGCCGTTTGGCGTCGTGTTCGTCGCTCCAATTTCCACACCGAAACCCGACGTGCCGACCATCGCGCTCACACCGGTCGCACCGACCAAAAGTTTCGTTATGGTCGCTGTCTGCGTCGTGATGGTTTGTTCGCTGAAGCTGAAATTACCGCCCACGCTCACAAATCCATTGCCGATGGTCAACTGGCCGGTCGGAATCGTGCCCTGCACATTTTCAATGTTGCTTCCGTCAGCAAAGTTCAAGGAGACCGTGCCGCCGTCGGGCAGCGAAATCGTTTGTGACACCGGTGCGCCAGTCGTGTTGGCTTCGACACTGAAGGAACTGCCGGTGCCGAGATTGAAACCAGGAATCGTGATGCCAACCGACCCGGCATTGGTCACCAACGCAAAAGTCGGCGCAGCCTGGGTCTTCAGGCTCGAATCTGTTTTCTCGACCAGCAGCAATCCAAGGTTCGCACCGCTGATGTTGATGTTCGCCGCGGTGGTGCCAAGTATTGCTTTCACTTGATCAGCCCCGATCAAAATATCCGTGGTCGTGACCGTGCCGCTCACCGTCGGAGCCAATTCCTGGAAGGAAAAGTTGCCATTCAGTGACACAAAACCAGCAATGCTCATTTGCACGTTATTGCCGGCCAAACTCACGCTTGGGCCTCCGGTGAAATTGAACTGGACCGGAGACGAATCATTCGGCTGCGTGGGAATGGATTCGTTCACTGTTCCCGGGAAGGTGTTCGCCTGCAAAGTCAAAGAGCCGCTTACCGTGGAGGATGGAATGAGGCTGGACAATCCGACGAGCGTCAGGTTGCCGCTGGCGGAAATCGCGTAATGGCCTGCG
>DASRBR010000159.1:0-2624 GCA_035653495.1 Verrucomicrobiia bacterium | reverse complement strand
CGATGGTGGCGAGCTTTTTGCAAAGGAGGGCCTGCTCGCGGAAAGTTTCCAGATTCTCCTTGAGCTTGCCTTTGAGTTCGGACGTGTGCGCCAGAAGATTTTCCACCGTGCCGTATTGGGCGATGAGTTTGGTCGCGGTTTTTTCGCCGATGCCTGGCACGCCGGGGATGTTGTCCGAGGTGTCGCCCCACAACGCCAGCACGTCGATGACTTGTTCGGGTTTTTCAATGCCCCATTTGAGCAGCGTCTCGGGAAGGCCGAGCACTTCGACGCCTTCGCCCATGCGCGATGGTTTATAGATGAAAGTTTTTGGCCCGACCAATTGCCCGAAATCCTTGTCGGGCGTGACCATGAACGATTCGAAATCCTGCTTCTCCGCGCAGCGCACGAGCGTGCCGATGATGTCATCGGCTTCGTAACCATCGCAGGTGATGACGGGGATGTTGAACGCCTCGATCATCCGGCGCACATGCGGCAACGCAGCGCTCAAATCTTCTGGCATCTCCTGGCGTTGCGCCTTGTATTCGGCGAAATGGGCGTGACGCTGCGTGGGCGCGGACGTATCGAACGCCACGGCGATGTGGGTCGGTTGCTGTTTGCCTATGATGTCGAGCAGCGTTTGCGTGAAACCGTACAAGGCGGATGTGTTCACCCCTTTGGAGGTGAGAATCGGGCGCGTGGCGAAGGCGAAGTGCGCGCGATACACCAACGCCATGCCATCGAGCAAAAACAGCTTTTTGACCATGGAACGAAAATAAACCCAATCGGCGGGGATGACTATTCAATTTAGACAGGTATGGGTCGGGACGGCGCGCTGCGCCGTCCGCTGGTAAAATGGACATCGCAGCGCGATGTCCCTACCTTTCAGCAGCAGATGGATTTGGTGTGCGCGGCGCAGATTTCGCGCATGGAGGCATCGGCATCGCTGGTGAAACCGCTGCGAGGATAGGCACAGAACAGCGGCAGCCCTTCCCGCTCGCAAAAATGGTTCCAGAGATGTTCAAGGCGGACGGTCGCTCCGTTAAGGCCCCCCGCCCAAAGCAGCGCGACCATTTCACCAAAAGCGCGCACACGATGTCCGCGCGAACGGGCGCGATTGAGGATGCTCGTGATTTGGTCCTTGAAACGGTCTTCGTCCGGCCAATTGTTGACCATGAATTTGGAAAGCGTGTCGTCAGCATCGAAAGTGATGTATTGATCGCGCGCGCGCGCCGCGGCGATGAGGTCGAAATGACTCGTCCAAAGGCGCTGCTCCAATCCGGACAGATGCTGCGGCGTGGCGATCAGCACGACAACTTCCTGCTCGCGCAAACCGCTAACGACAAATTGTTCGAGCGCTTGAAAAAATTCGCCTTCTTCCTTGTAGAATTGAACCACATGCTCACACGGAGCGATTTCACCCCAAAAAATGTGTTTCTCCTTTTTGTCCGTTTCCGCCGGTTTCTGGTTCGATTTTAAATTGACTCTCTTGTCCATATTTCTTGATTCATCTGTTTTGATAATGAGCAATTATATTCAAGTGATAGAAAATCGCAAATTGCGCCAACGACTTTTTTTGAGCTAATACGCTGTCTCGCAACGTATTGCATTTTGCTCGGCAAAGCGATGTTTGCATTGCAAAATGCAATGTTTTTATTCGTTTTTATAAGCGTTTTGTGGCGGAAAAATTTTTTCGTAAATTCGTTTGCGCCAGTGTCTAAGGGGCATTATTTTGCGATTACAGTGACAAGATTGATGCAGGCGGTTTGGGTCGTACCTGAACCGCCTTTTTTTGTCGTTGGGACAAACCATGAGCAATGTCATTTTGCTGGCCGATGATTCGCCGGACGACGTGCTGATTTTCAAACGCATGTTGCGGCGCGTTGGCATTACCAATCCGGTGCACGTCGTGACGGATGGTTTCCAGGCCATTGCCTATATGACGGGGGAAGGTTTTTACGCGGACAGGGACCGTTTTCCAGTTGCCAAAGTTTTGTTTCTCGACCTGTTGATGCCGCGCGCGGACGGCTGGTTCGTCTTGAACTGGCTCTCAACCCAGCCTCCGGCAAACAAGCCGCTGGTGATCGTGCTGAGCGGCGTGGGTGAGTTCAGCCGGTTGCACGACGCTTATGCGATGGGTGCGCACTCGTTCATCTTCAAACCGCTTCAGGCCGAAGAGCTGAGAGGGCTGATTGAATATTGGCCCGACCAATGGACCATGAAGCATTCTGAACCCAAGGACCCGCCCGGTCGCAACCGGTTGCAGCAAGGTGACAATTCCGGACCGCCGCCTTTGCCCGGAAATGAGCGCCACTCTCCTGAGCGCGAACCGCTTTGAAACAGTCTTGAGCAGAGAAAGGAAGAGAGGGAATTCTTGTCCGAGCCGAGGAGAATGGTCATCCTCTCCTTGGGGAGAGGACAAAGGTGAGGGGGACCGCGATCTAAAAAAATCCGACGTGACGGTTGCAAATACTGAAAGCCACAAAAATAAAAAATCATTCCCCTGATATTCCCCTGATTTAGTGGACACGAAAGGGTAAGCTGGTAAATCAAAGACCAGCATATGAGAAAACCGATAAAGCGGTATGACGCGAGCTTCAAGCGTGATGCCGTCGAACTGTTATTAACCAGCGGCAAGCCATTGA
>DASRBR010000158.1:0-4991 GCA_035653495.1 Verrucomicrobiia bacterium | reverse complement strand
GAGAGCATCGGTTATCTGCTCGAAGACGGCCAGAGCAACTTGTGGATCGGTTCCTTGAAGGGGCTGATGCGCGTGCGAAAAAAAGATTTGAACGATGTTGCGCAAGGCACGCAGAAACGCATCGTTTGCCGCGCTTACGGCGAAGCCGATGGAATGGCCGCGGGCGAATGCACCATCGGTTTTCAACCGGGCGCCTGCCGCGGCAAGGACGGCAAACTTTGGTTCCCGACAATCCTCGGAATTGTTTCCGTTGATCCGGCGCAAATCCCCATCAACACCAATCCCCCGCCGGTCGCGATTGAATCCGTCACCATCGGCGGTGAATCGGTGGTGAACGATGCCGATGCCGATCAGACGAACACGTTGCGCGCCGCATTGCCGGACTTGGTCACAGTTCCTCCCGGTCGCGAACGCATCGAGATACAATTCACCGGCCTCAATCTTTCCAATCCGAAAAAAGTGCGGTTCCGCTATCGCATGGAAGGCCACGAAAAAGGATGGACCGAAGTGGATGGGAGCGTGCGCGACGTGCATTACAGCAGGTTGCCGCCGGGCCATTACACGTTTCATGTGCTGGCTTGCAATGAAGACGGTGTTTGGAACCAGACCGGCGCGATGCTTGCTTTTTTTGTCCAACCGCCGTTCTGGCGGACGTGGTGGTTCATGACCGCAATGGCATTGATCGCTTTGGGATGCGTCACCGGCATCGTGCATTATTTTTCCACGCAGCGATTGCAAAGGCAATTGGAAGGGATGCGGCAACAACAAGCGCTGGAAAAGGAGCGCGCGCGCATAGCCCGAGACATCCACGACCAGCTTGGCGCAAGCATGACGCAGGTTTCGTTGCTCGGCGAAATGGTCGAGAGCGACAAGGATGATCCAGCGGAAGTCGAGGCGCACGCACGCCAAATTTCGCAAACCGCCCGCGATACTTCGCGCGTGCTGGACGAAATCGTCTGGACGGTCAACCCTTCCAACGACACGCTCGAAGGCCTTATCAATTATATCTGCAAATACGCCCAGGAATATTTCGGCGTGGCCGGATTGCGTTATCGCCTCGACGTGCCTTCGCAATTGCCCGCGACCGACATTTCGCCCGAAATGCGGCACAACGTTTTTCTTGCCGCCAAGGAAGCCGTCACGAATGTCGTTCGCCATGCCAAGGCAACCGAAGTCTGGCTGCGGTTGAAGTTGGAGCCGAACCGGTTCATTTTGGAGCTTCAGGATAATGGCCGCGGACCATCCGGCAACGAAGGCAAATCCACCAGAAATGGATTGCGCAACATGCATAAAAGGATGGAGGATATCGGCGGCAGCTTTGCGCTCACGCGCGTGCCGGAAGGCGGAGCGCTGGTGCGCTTGATTGTCCCGATCGGCAACCATTAAACGATGCCAACCACCGTTTCCATCGTCGAAGACAACGAACAGTTGAGCGGCACCCTCGCGCGATTGATCGACCGCGAAGAGGGCTTTCGCTGCGTCAGTCAGTATCCGAGCGCCGAAGCCGCCATCGAAGGTTTGCCCAAGGAAAAACCCGAAGTCGTCCTGATGGACATCAACCTTCCCGGCATGAACGGCGTCGAATGCGTCCGGCGCTTGAAAAGCCTCGTGCCGCAGACGCAGATCGTGATGCTCACCGCCTACGAAGACACCGAAAACATTTTCAACGCGCTCGCCGCCGGCGCAAACGGTTACCTCCTCAAACGCGCCCCCCGCGCCGAGTTGCTCGATGCGCTGCGCGAAGTTTGCAACGGCGGTTCGCCGATGACCACCCACATCGCCCGCAAGGTGGTGCAATCTTTCCAGAAGACCGGCGTCTCGCCACAGCCCACCGAGAACCTTTCCGCGCGCGAGCAGGAAGTCCTCGATTGTTTGAGCCAGGGATTTCTCTACAAAGAAATCGCGGAGAAATTGGGCATCAGTTACGAGACCGTCCACACCTACATCCGCCGCATCTACGAAAAATTGCAGGTCCGCACGCGAACTGAGGCGGTCGCAAAGTTTCTGAAGCGATAAATGCCGTAGGGTGCTGTCAAGCGGTTACATCGTTACAACGTTACATGGTTACAAACGGAACCATTCACCGCAAGATGTCCGATGCTGGATACTGGATGCTCGAAAAACCGTTCCATCTAGCATCAAGGATCTAGCATCCAGCATTTTTGAATTTTTTCCTGATAGCTGCAACCAGGTGCAACAAGCCGCAACACGCGGTCAAAATCCCGCGTTTCAGGGCGTCTCGTAGCCGATTGGTTCGACCGAAGTCCACGCGGACAGGGCTCACCTCCGCCAAGGCTATGGTGACCAAGCTGTCCGCGCTCCCACGCCGCATTATCCGACACAACGCGACATTATCCGACTCACCATTCAACTTCCTCCAGGAGAATGATTGGAGCGCGGGTCGGCGACCCGCAGCAATTCTGGACCGTCCAGCAGATTCGTAACCCGCTGCGGCTCATCGAGCCGCGCTCCCACGCCCCTTTATCCGACACAACGCGATATTATCCGATACAGCGGCAGGGCGGTTCCCGATGCATCGGGACTGACCGCCGCGGCGCGCAACGAAGCGCGCACCCTACCCCATAGCAGGGACATTGGCAGTCTGCCAAGACCTGCTGCGCCTCCAAGAAGAAAGAGGGATAGAGGATGGCAAATCCCCCAACTCGGAACCCGGAACTCACCGCGCATCGCGCATCCGATTCAAATGTCAAAGAACGTCCCAAACAGACATTCTCATCCGCCCAGCCTCAACAAAGGCGGACGTACCGCACCGAGAATAGCACGAACTTTTTCGATGTCAATCATTTATTAACAGATTCACTGATACCATGCACAATCATGCTCAACATGCGGCTCAATGAATCAAACACATAACTATTTGTGATAAAAGCTCGCGATGCCGGAGCGTCGTCGTAAGGACCGGGAACACTCGTCGCATCTTGTTTGGTCCATCCCGCGGCCATGAGTGTCATTTAATTATGAGGCAAATAGTTCATGAGAACCTCTTCACTCACACTTTGCGAGGAGGCACGACTTGAAGGAAGAATTCACAAAACGATTTTCATTCCGCTTAGAGCTGCGAAAACGAGAAAATTGAATCCTGCGGCAAGGAAGGGAAAAACGACGGGACTGAATGGCGAGTTGCCCGGCAAGATTGCCCCGGAAAAGAAGATCACCAGGGCCATGGCTACGATTGTGCCCAAGGCATCCCTCACCCGAATCCCAGGCCAGCGGAAACCGAGCTTTTTGCGATTCCGCAAGGAAATTACGACCGCAATGAGTGCGTAAAGGCCAAGGGTGGTTGCCTCAAATATCACCCCTGCCCGAAAACGAAATGCAGCACCAGCACGACCATCACGAAAGCGTGAAAACCTGTGGTCAGGCGAAAATCGAGCGATTTGTCCTCCGGCTCTTTTTGATTGGCTGTGGAACCAAACATATCCCGCAATGTTGGCAAATTACCGGAAGCAGTCAGAGCGTGCACGGTATTTTTCTGCCTGTCCCGATTTCCGTGACACGAATTGCACCAATTTACACGAGACGCCTTATTGCGTTGATTGTCGCAACCGAAAGAATTGCTGCGGTTGGAGGATCATGTCGTTGGTGTACGGCGAGGTGGCATTCAGAACGTCGCTGTAAGGACCGGGAACATTGGTCGCGGCTTGCAGGGTCCAACCCGCCGGCCAACTCACCACGAAGTTGTTTCCCTTCATCGAATACGCGACACTCGGCGCAATCGTCTGGTTCGGGACCACTTCACCGGTGGGGAGGATTTTCGCCCCATAAAGGTTTGTTGAACCATTGACGCTGAACCAAATCTGGCCCAACTGGGCGGATGTCAACCCCGACTGGTCGGTCCCAAATTTCAACTGTTCCGCGCCGCCGCCGGAAGGGTTTCCGTTCCAGTTGGTTACCAGCAGAGTTGCGTTGCCTGCCCAGGTCTCGCCGCTGCTGTTCGCGAAACTCAACAGGCTCGCGCTTCCGGCCAGGTTGATGGTCGCGTTGCTGGCGAGGATAAAGTTGCCGAGTTGTTCGACGGCATTGCTGATGACCAGCGTTTGCGCGAGGCTGAAGTAACCGGGATTGCTGATGCGGTTCGTGCCGCCATCGCCGATGATCCAGTCGCCGGTGATGTTGATATTGCTCGCGGTCAATGTCCCGCCGGTGAATGTGTAAATGGCGTAATAGATGCGCCCCACATTCCGGGATCCGCCGAAGTCCAGCAGATTGCTGACGACCAACGCGCCTCCGCTCTGGTTCAAGCGGTCGCCGCCATCGTCAACGGTGAGGTTCGAACAACCCAGCGTGCCGCCCGAGAGGGTGAAGCGCGAGTTGTCGCTTAAGTAATACCCGAGACTGTGCGCATAGATAGTTCCCGCGTTGACGCTCCCATTCGACAGTGCGAATACGGAGTCTCCATCGTCTGCAGCCAGCTCGATGGCTCCCGCGGACAGCGTTCCGCCGTTCAGATTGTAAGTAGCCGGAAAGACGTAATTTCCATTAGGCGAACCGCCGACGATGAGCAGCGTGTTCGTGATGACGTGCGAGCCGCCATTCTGATTGAGAGTAACGGTGCCAAAAGCATCGGCTTCAAGGGATACGTTATTGTCCGCGAGCAAACCACCGTTCAAGGTGAAGCTCGGGCTGCCTCCGAAAATTCCAGGCTCGATGAACACTCCCGTGGTTTGATTGGTTCCTCCCGCCTGGAAATAGGATGAGAAGGAATTGTTATCGCCGGTGAGCGACAATCCGCCGGGAAGGTTCAAGTTTCCTCCATACAAACAATAGCTGCCGCTGCTGCCCGTGGTTGGGGTGCCGAGATCCAACGTCGCGATTGTCGCCGTGCCGCCGTACTGGTTGAACCGGCCGGAAACCGGGCCCGTGCCAACCCACACCACGCCGCCTTCGAACACGCCGTTGGTCAGGTTATATTCGGCGTCGCTGAGATTCATTTGTGCATTGGTCGTGCTGACAAGTCCTCCGTCCTGGCC
>DASRBR010000157.1:0-4086 GCA_035653495.1 Verrucomicrobiia bacterium | reverse complement strand
CGCGCGAAGAACGCGAAACAAGGGAAGGAAAGAAAACGTGAGCGCCATTTCTGCTTCGCCATCTTCGCGGCCTTCGCGCGACATAATCTTATTTCGCTGTGACAACCACGTAATTTCGTTTCCCTTTGCGCAACAGGAAATGTTTTCCAAAAAGCAGGTCTTTGGCATTGATGCTGCGCTGGAAATTCGTCTCGCGAATATTATTGATGTAAACGCCGCCGCCTTCCACGTCCTTGCGCGCCTGGCCTTTCGAAGGGCAGAGCCCCGAATGCACGAGCAACTCGACCAGCGGCATGCCGTCGCCTTCGAGTTTGCTTTTCTCGATTTCCTTCGACGGCACTTCGCCAACGATGTCGTTGAACGTGCTTTCAGAAATGCCTTCCAATTCGCCGCCAAATAAAATTTCACTCGCGCGAACGACTTCCGCGGTTGCGGCCGGGCCATGCACCAAATCGGTCATCGCCTTCGCCAACGCCTTGTGGGCATCGCGCGCGCCGGGGTTCGCCTCATGCTGCTTTTCCAACGCGCCAATTTCTTCCCGCGTCAAAAACGTGAAATATTTCAGGTAACGGATGACGTCCCGATCGTCGGCGCGGATCCAAAATTGATAAAACCGATAGACGCTCGTCTTCGCCGGATCAACCCAAATGGCGCCGGCAACAGTCTTGCCGAATTTGGATCCGTCAGCATTGGTGATGAGCGGCATCGTGAGGCCGAAGATGTGCGCGCCGAGTTTTTTGCGCGTGAGGTCGATGCCCGCGGTGATGTTGCCCCATTGATCGCTGCCGCCGATTTGCAACTCGCAATTGTATTCCTTGCGCAAGTGATAAAAATCAAACGCTTGCAGCAGCATGTAGCTGAACTCCGTGTAACTGATTCCCGATTCGCGGTCCTCCATTCGCGCGCGCACGCTTTCCTTGGCAACCATCACGTTCACGGAAATGTGTTTTCCGATGTCGCGCAAAAAATCGAGATAACTGACCGGCGCGGTCCAACTGGCGTTGTCCAGCAACCGGGCCGGATTGGTTTTGCTTTCAAAATCGAGCAAGCGTCGAAGCTGTTCTTTTTGCCGCGCAATATTGGCATCCAGAACTTCACGCGTGAGCAAAATGCGTTCGGCGGATTTGCCGCTTGGATCGCCAATCGAACCGGTCGCGCCGCCCGCGACGGCAATGGGATGATGACCCAGCAATTGGAAACGGCGCAATGCGAGCAACGGCACCAGGTTGCCGATGTGCAGGCTGTCCGCCGTCGGATCAAAGCCGCAATAAAGCGTGATGGGCGCGTCTATGCGCTTCACCAATTCGTCTTTATCCGTGCAATCGGCCACCAGGCCGCGCCATTCCAGTTCGTCGTAAATGTTCATCCGCGAAAGGAATGGTTAGCACAGGAACGGGGCGGTTCGCCATTAAAAAGAGAAGGGGAAGGAAGGAAGCAAATCACCGAATTGAGCCCGTTTAAGAGCCTTCGAATTAATTCCTGTCAATTAGTGGAATTCGTGTCTCGCTAGTCTTCATTCATTCCAGGCTGAAAAATTTTTTCAGAATGATGCGGCGCCAAATATTGCACGCTGAACCAGCGGCGATCGTCCGTCCAGCAACGCGCCACTTCGAGACCCGCGCGCGTGGCCAGCCTGCGAAATTCTCCCGGCGTGTATTTGTACGAATGTTCCGTCACGATGGATTCGCCCGCGGCAAAATCAAATTCCTGTCCGCAAACCCAAACCCTTTGCCTTCGCGCGCTGACGAGATGCATCTCAATCCGTCCGGCAGCTTCGTTGTAAACCGCGTGATGCCAGAATTGCGAGCGGTCGAAATCGCCGTCCAGTTCACGATTGATGCGGTCCAACAGGTTCAGGTTGAATTCCGCGGTGATGCCGCGCGCGTCGTTGTAAGCGCGCTTCAGCATCCAGAGCGATTTTTTCAAATCCACGCCCAGCAAAATCCCTCCGTCCTCGCCGCAAATCCGCGACATGCGCGCGAGAAAATTTGCCGCTTCGATCGGTTCAAAATTGCCGATGGTCGAGCCGGGAAAAAAAATGATCGTGCGTTGCGCGCGCGACGGCGGCTCCGGCAATTCAAAGTCATTCGTGTAATCGGCGCAGACCGGCTGCACTTCCAGGCCGGGATGTTCGCGGGCGAGCTGTTCGGCGCATTCGAGCAGTTGGGCGCGCGCGACATCCACGGGAACATACGCTCCCGGATGGTCCAGATGCTCCAGCAACAGCCGGGTTTTGAGCCCGCTGCCGCTGCCCAGTTCGACCACGCGGCAATCCGGCCCGGGCAACGCCGCGATTTCGCGGATGTGCCACTTCAAGATCGCCAGTTCGGTGCGCGTCGGATAATATTCCTCCAGTTCGCAAATCTCCTCGAACAATCGCGCGCCGCGTTCATCGTAAAGGTATTTGCACGGCAAAGTTTTTTCGGGCCGCGAAAGTCCCGCGAGCACATCGCGCAGGAAATCTTCAGTCGTCAATTCTGCGGCGCTTAAAACGTGTTCCTGAATCATGCTTGCTCCTTGTAATTAGCTGTGGTTTCAAACTGACGGTTTCCGCGCGTAACGCGGATTATTCCAAATCCTTTGCCAGGCGGATGCCGCTGAATTGCCAGCGCGCATCGGGCGGAAAGAAATTCCGATACGTCCGCCGCGCGTGCGATTCCGGCGTCGCGCACGAAGCGCCGCGCTGGACATATTGGTTGCACATGAATTTCCCGTTGTATTCGCCCAGCGCGCCCGACGCCGGCTCGTAACCGGGATACGGCGAGTAGGCGCTGCGCGTCCATTGCCACACGTCCCCATACATCTGCTGCAACTGGTCCGAAAGCGACGAATCGTGCGGCGGCGCTGGATGAAAAAATCCGCTCTCGGCGAAATTGCCCTCGATGGGCACGTTTGCCGCCGCGGCTTCCCATTCCTCCTCCGTTGGCAAACGAGCCTTGGCCCAGCGCGCGAACGCGTCCGCCTCGAAATAACTCAGGGCGCATACCGGCTCGTAAGGCGCGACCTTGCGCATTCCGGCCAGCGTCATTTGCAACCAACTCGCGCCGTTTTTTTCCCAATATAACGGCTGCGTCCAGCCGCGTTCTGTGACCGTGGCCCAACCGAGCGAGAGCCACAATTCCGGCCGCTGATACCCGCCATCTTCCATGAACGCGAGATACTCCGCATTGGTGACCAAACGGTTTGCGAGCGCAAACGATTTCAACACGACCGGATGACGCGGTGTTTCGTTGTCGAAAGAAAATCCGCCGCCCTCATAACCGATCAAGTAAGTGCCTTCGGGAAAATTGCGCCAGCGCGTTTGCGGCGGCGCGGCGCCGTTCGGATGCACATAATCCCGGAACACCGGGCGCAACGGGTTCATCCAGAAAACATGCTTGATGTCCGTGAGGATGAGTTCCTGGTGCTGCTGCTCGTGGTTGATGCCCAGCGTGATGAGCGGCGCGATGGTCTGCAAGGTGTGCTCGCTCGCGTCCTCAAGCAGTTTCTGGATCGCGGCGTCAGTATGTTTGCGATATTCGAACGTCGCTTTGACCGTGGGACGCGAGATGAGGCCGCGTTGTGGCCGCGCATGCATCCGCCCGGCCGCGTTGTAGTACGAATTGAACAAAAACGCGTACTGCGGATGCAGCGGTTGATAGCCCGTCAGGTGCGGCTTAAGAATGAACGTCTCAAAAAACCAACTCGTGTGCGCCAGATGCCATTTCGTCGGGCTCGCCTCGGGCATCGTCTGGATGACAAAATCTTCCGGCACGAGCGACTCGCAAAGGCTTTCGGTGAAGCGCCGCGTCGTACGGTATTGCTCGAACAACGCCTGGGCATCCACCAATCGCGAATGTTTTGAAACGTGGTGGCGTCCGGTTTCGTGTCGCGGGCTGTTTTCGAGGAAGGAATTTCTCGCTCTCATTCTCTTTCTCCGCGCTCTTAATTTATCCGGGCGCGATGCAAACCACACCCGGATGCTTACCCCGCTTTTCAAGAGCGACCACCCCACCTCAGCCCCCGGGGCAACGCCGCGTTCGACAAGGGGCGATTTGTTCGATCTCTCTCTATGAACCCTATGCTGGTAGGGACATCGCGCTGTCC